>JBLIEH010000103.1:0-7101 GCA_047632875.1 Psychromonas sp.
AGTACATATTCCCACCGCTGTATTCATGGGTTCCACTTTGAGTAACTTGGTACATAGCGTTAAGCTCTTTCTCTGTCATTTTTCCTAATTCCATACCAAAAATGGATGGATCGGCAAAAACAGAAGAACTTAAAATGGTTAATGCTAAAATTATCGCTTTTTTCATCTATTAATCCTGTCAATTTTATTGAAATGCAGCGCCGTATTAAGCACTTAATATTAGCTGTGCAAGGAAACTAGCGTAGCCAACAGTTATACCAAAGGAACTAAAAAGGTGATCAGTCTAACTAGTTAAAATCAACTCTAACTTTGTTGTAAATTTTGAAGTGAGAACAACTATCTCCCGCAATTCACGCCTTGTTAGTGTTGATTTTTCCTGTGCAATACTTGATCACTTCATTAATTCCTTTGGTATTAATCATCCGTTTGAACCTTGTATATTTATCTTTTTAATTTGTTATTTATGCATGCAATTATATCATTACCTGATTCTACAAACTCTTTTTGAGAATTATACTCCTTGCCCGGAAATTTCTTTTCAGCCAGTGCGGCGCAAGAAGGTAATGACAAAGCATAAACACTCATACATGTCTTTTTCGTTATACCATGGTCTTTTAACATTTCATCATTCGAACAGTATTTGTCACTATTATGAGCAAGTCCTTGAACTAAAATTTCATCTGTCCACAACTGCATTTTGGAAAAGTGATAATACCCAGCACCTATTATTAAAATCCCAATTAAATACTTCAAATATTTCATTCGTCTTCCTGATTGATAAAGACAACACCATAGTTGCATAGATTATAACTACTCAACACTTCTATAGAAAGCAGGTTTGAAAGCAAGAAATGATAAATTTATCTAGGATAGACAATACCAATTCTGGGTTTGATTGTTTTTCAGGAGCCAAGAGAAAAGTGAGTCGTCACAGTGTAATGACTGGATTAAGCGATTTAATGCCGATGGGATTGATGATTTAAAAGGAAGATAGAGATCTGGCCGCCATGTTCATCAAAGCAACAACTCAAAATTTTTATTCAGGAAAACAGTGCTAAAACCAATGAAGAGCAAAAGGCAAGACACAACCCCATTTACAAATTCAAGCGACAACCTGATGATATTCATCATATGCTAGAATAATGTATTCAATATCATCATCAATTCCAAGATCATGCTCAGATAAAAAACCTTATTTCAGGCATCTTAGGCAACCGCTCAGCAGAAACTCGATAAAAACTATAATCACCCACAATTGTTGCCTCCGTTATTTCTTTCTGGTGTGTATACCGCGCTTTAATTTGATCAAAAGAATGAGGTTAATCACTTTACAGACGAAACTAAAAGAACTTTATGAATTTAATAGATAACTAACAGAATAATAAGGACATAAATATTTAACTCCTTAAAAACCATAAAGAACTTTAACACTTATGCGTAAAATGACACTTTCCACAATTATTAACCAATAATTACAATATTATTATCGCCACATTTTCGAACTAATGGATAATCAGATGAACGAAAAAACGCTAAACCCTACTCTCGCCATGTTAGATAATTCATTATTTAACTCAATTAAGGATGTGAAAATATTTTCTGTCCCGCTTCCTTTATTTCTATTACTTACTGTAATAATGGTTATTGCTCATGTCACAGATACGCTTCCCAATAATATTGTTGGTGGCTTTGGATTTATGTTTGTTGTCGGTGCAATATTTGGTGAAATAGGCAATCGACTACCAATATTTAATAAATATATTGGCGGAGCGCCCGTTATGGTGTTCTTAGCTGCTGCTTGGTTTGTTCATATGGGTTATTTGACCAACAATGAAATCGAAACTGTCACCGACATCATGAAAAAAACTGATTTTCTAGATCTCTTTATTGCGGTATTAATTACCGGCTCTATTTTGGCAGTTAATCGTAAACTTTTACTCCGCTCAATGGCTGGATATATTCCGGTGATTCTAACCGCTGTTGCTGGCGCGTCTTTATTAGGTATCCTTGGCGGTTTTATCTTTGGTATTGATGCCACAACTATTCTAACACTTTACGTTTTACCTATTATGAGTGGCGGTAACGGTGCTGGCGCAATTCCACTATCAGAAATATATGCATCTGTCACGGGGGGGGCGAAAGAAGATTATTATTCTAGTGCAATTGCTATTTTGACAATTGCTAACGTTATTGCAATTATGTATGCGGCAATGCTGAACAATATTGGTAGAAAAATGCCAGCGTTGACAGGAAATGGAGACTTAATTCGCAGTTCTAAATTCGATGTTGATAAAAAAGAAGTTCCACCTGTAATAACAGCAAGAGAAATTGCAGTTGGTCTGATGTTGGCAGCTTGTGTTTACATCATTTCATCTGCTCTCTCTAAACATATTTTGCCAGGCTTTGGTCCTGTTAAAATTCACACCTTTGCTTATATGGTAATTATTGTTGCGATTCTTAATGCTACGGGTATTTGTTCTGATGAAATAAAAGAAGGTGCTAAGCGCCTATCAAGTTTCTTCTCCGGACAGTTGCTTTGGGTACTTATGGTCGGTGTTGGTATTGCTTATACAAATCTTGGTGTGGTTATAGACGCGATTACATTCACCAACGTTATCATTGCTGCCATGATCGTCCTTGGCGGACTCTTTGGTGCTGCTATAAGTGGTTGGCTTATTGGTTTTTATCCTGTTGAATCAGCGATTACCGCAGGTCTATGTATGGCAAACAGAGGTGGTTCAGGTGATTTAGAGGTCCTCGCAGCTTCGAACCGAATGAACTTAATCTCTTATGCTCAAATGTCTTCTCGTCTAGGTGGCGGTATTGTGTTGGTCATCGCCAGCGTGGCATTTGGCATCTTCTTGTAATTTTCACCACTTATACTAAGGGCTGTTGATCTTTCGCATTGGCAGCCAAATCATTGAACATGCGAGGGCAAGCATGCTTTCAAAGTGGATTTTCAATTTGTCGTATCTTGTGGCAATCGCACGAAAAGGTTGTAACCGAGCAAACCCGTTTTCAACTAAATGTCGATACTTGTAAAGGCACCAATCTATATCTGCATTACCAAGAGTGAATTTTTCTTTCTTGGGATCACTGGTATTGAGTTCCGCTCTCGTATTTTTTCCCTAATTGTTTCGCTATCATAACCTTTGTCGGCTACAACAAAGTCACCTTGAGGCAAGAGCTCAATCAACTCCTTAGCAGCTTTGCTGTCCTGTACTTCTCCACCTGTAACGATGAATTCAATCGGTAAACCATAACTATCAACAGCTAAATGTATTTTGCTTGTATTACCGCCTCGACTTAATCCTATTGCCTGTGGTTGCTTACTAGCGGCGCCTCCACTATGCTGGTGAGCCTTGACGTACCGTCAATAAACGCCCATTCAACATCGGTATCGCTTGATAAGGTTTTAAATAATATCATCAAAATTCCTTTTCGAGACCAAAGCAAAAATAGGCGATAAATCGTATTCCATAAACCAAGATATTCAGGTAAATCACGACAAGGGCAGCCAACATGTAAACGATAGAGAATGCCTTCCTTTGTCTATCTATGTTCAGATTTGTTATACACCCTATCTTCAAGCAAAATAGCTTTTAGTTTCGACCATAACTCATCAGTAAGCATTGTTCGGGGCATGGCAATCTCATAAAGTTTATTTTGGTGAAGTAAATTATATGGGATTGCGAGATATCGTACAAATTTAAAACAAAGATCAACAGCCCTTAAAGTAACTAAAAAAGTGATCAGTCTAGCCAATTAAAGATTAATCCGTGGATTGGATCTGCAGGTGTTTCGACAGTCCCCATGGCCGCGAGATTATCGAATAAAGTGGGGCTGGGAGCGGAAAACCAAAATTCCCTATTGATGCATGCGATAGTACCATATGCCGCAGGTGTCATCGGTTCAACGATTTCAGCTGGTGTCATGATCACATTTCTTGTCTAACCACATGAATTTACTATAGTTTTGCGACTCCAATCAGCCATACCTTCTCTAAAAAGAGGCACGATTTCACTTATGATTAAAGCCATTTTATTCTTTTTGCGACAGCAAACCATGCCGAACTCCTCATTCCAACACCGAATATTCCAGTTTTTACTCATTATTATCGGCCTACAACTTTTTTTAACCGTTATTTTTTTTCATAAGACATTAAACAGTAGTCTCGAATATCAAATGACTTCGAAAGCTTTAATCCAAGCACAAGAAATCGCTAGCGATCCAAACTTTATCGAATTAATGCAGCAAAATAACAAGAGCCAAATTAAGATTTATGCAAAGCGATTACAAAAAATTTCTGATGCTGATTTTATCGTTATTGGCGACAATAACGGCATACGACTCGTTCACCCAGAGGTTAAAAAAGTGGGATTACCGATGGTTGGAGACGATAGTCTTCGCGCTTTAAAAGAAGGGGATAGTTACACAACCATCAATAAAGGCAGTTTGGGCATGGCTATTCGCGGAAAAGCTGGAATTGTAACCCCGCAAGGTACCATTTTAGGTGTTGTTTCAGTCGGTTATTTGTTAACCAGTGTCAGTGAGCGGTTAATGTTTTATTTCTATCCGGCCATATTGACTATCGTACTGCTGTTGTTATGCTCTTCACTTGGAGCTTGGGTATTAACCCAGCATATAAAACGCCAAATGTTTGATATGGAACCCGAAGAGATCGCAATGAGTCTGCACTTAAAACGTTCAATTTTACAAAGTGTGTATGAAGGAATCGTTGCGGTAAATAAAAAAGGGACAATTCTATCTATTAATGTCAATGCGCTACAAACTCTTGGGATTGCAAAAACACCAGAAGCTTTAATCGGTTGTTCCATTAATGAGTTCATTACACCCGCCTCTTTTTTTCTTGGGGCAAATTCATTTGGCGAATTTACAACGGATGCTGATGCCCAAAATACGCACCAGGATGAACTGATCACCTGTAATGGAGAGACCTTGGTGGTCAACCGCGTTAATATTTATGATGATCTAGAACATATTGGTTGGGTGGTCAGTTTTCGCCGCCGGAATGACTATAACATGCTAACCTCTCAGATTTCTCAAATCCATCAACATAATGAAAATCTACGCGTGCTCAACCATGAATATGCCAACCGCTTATCGACTATCAGCGGACTCATTCAAATTGGCGCCTATGATGAAGCAATTCAAACTATTTGTGATGAAAGCGAAGAACAGCAACATTTGATTGATTTTATTACTCGAAACTTTAGCTCTAAAATCATTGCGGGGCTACTTTTGGGGAAATATAGTCGAGCAAAAGAGTTAGGGCTGACACTAAAGTTTGATCCAACGTGCCAACTGCAACAAAATACAAGCGGTTTATCTTCGGGTGAACTCGCAGCAATTTTAGGTAATTTACTGGATAATGCCTATGAAGCTACTTTAAAAAATCCCAACAGTAATAAAATAATTCAACTGCTTTTACTTAACACAAACCAAGAATTAATCATTGAGATTGCTGATAATGGAACGGGCATTGCGGATGACATGAGTGAGACTTTATTCACCAAAGGCGTCAGCAGTAAAAAATACCCCGGGCATGGTATCGGACTCTACTTAATCCAACAATATGTAACTCAAGTTGATGGATCCATACTTATTGATAAGGCGGAACAACAAGGAACGATTTTTTCCATATTTATTCCGAATAAGAGTAACAAAAATGAAACTAATTGATGCATTGATCATAGAAGATGAAGCCCGTATAGCAGAAATTAACAGCTTTTATCTGCAGCAGACGCCACAATTTCGTTCCGTTGGTATTGCGACAAACTTGTCAGATGCACGCAATATGATTCGAATTCTTAAACCGCAGCTCATTTTTCTTGACAATTTTTTACCCGATGGCAAAGGGATTGAACTACTAAAAGAACTGCTCACTTACCCGTATCCACCAGATGTCATCTTTATTACTGCAGCTTCAGATACTGAAACTGTCAGAGAAGCCGTCCGGTGTGGCGTTTTTGATTACCTGATCAAACCGTTATCCTATGAGCGAGTTCAGGATTCTCTAGATCGTTATCTCAAGTACACCCGTTCCCTCCGTGCGAACGACAATGTCAATCAACGACATGTCGATAATTTGTTTAATTTTCAGGCCAAAGTACAGCACCTCGAAGCCCTTCCTAAAGGAATTGATGAGCTGACGCTAGGAAAAATTAAAGATATATACACAGAAGATCCCCAACATTATACTGCCGAATCATTAGGGAATATACTTGGCATGAGTAAAACAACGTCACGTCGTTATCTGGAATTCTGTGTCTCCAGTGGTTTTTTAGAAGCAAAAATAAGTCATGGCAACGTAGGAAGGCCTGAACGATTTTATCAAAAAAAATGAGCCGAGGGTCTTTCATTTTGCATCATCTTGTTTTTTACTTGCAGCAAACTAACCAAGCCACCCATTTTTATAAACAATAATGGTGCTTCTTTCTTCATTCACTGAGATAACCTTTTATGACAATAATATTGAGTGGCTATGTTAATTCTTCAATCTGCCTTGAAAATTGTAATCGGCAAAGTGGATTTTATATTTGAAAGGGGCAATTCCAACGCTTCAATTTGTGCTAAACGGGTTAGATCAATTTACCCTGAGAGTTGTGTTGAAGAATTAAGTTTACCCGCTTGCAATTGGGCAATAGATTGCTAAATTACTGTATTAAATGAGTTGGTTTGTCGTTTCAAGTTAAAACCAATATTAGCCAAGCGTGATATGCAGGCAACAAGCAAACAGGTCACAACCAGCAACAAGGCCATTAAATCGGACATAAAACAGCTGGCGTTAGCTGTACAAGGAGTTCCATTGAGCATTATCAAACAATCAAGCCTATTTACCGTGTTTCTGATTATTTTTGGTTTTATTCTTCGTTATTACTCTATTTATAACTTAGGTATAAACATTAATTTTATGAGTATGGCTCTAAATGTATTAATTGCAGGTTTAATTGGCGGTGCTGGTTTTTATTTGGGACAACTTACAGTTAAAGAGTCGTTAGCTATAAAGCACTTAGCGTTCTCAGCAACCTTGGTATTCTTAGTCTCTCATACCCTAAGTTATTTATTAGGCTTATACCA
>JBLIEH010000104.1:0-7072 GCA_047632875.1 Psychromonas sp.
GCCTAAGCTATTTCTTCGAGATCTGCCACTTCCTCTATATCGAGGGGCTCTGGCGAAATAATAATGCCAGTACTATCGGCATATAAAATATCTTCAGGCAGGAAAGTCACCCCGGCAAAGTTAACCGGCGAGTTGACCTCTCCAATGTCTGTATCTTCAGCTCCGACAGGAATGGCAGTGATTGCCTGTATACCGATATCTAAATCTTCAAGTAGATCTACTTCACGTACACAACCATTTACGACAATCCCTTCCCAACCATTTTCAACAGCAAGTTCAGCGATGTGTGCATTGATTAAAGCACGGCGTAATGAACCGCCACCATCAACCAGTAAGACCTTTCCTATGCCATTTTCTTCAAGGGTTTTATAAATCAGGCCCACTGACTCGAAACACTTGACTGTGACAACCTCTCCTGCAAAGGAGTTTCGCCCGCCAAAATTGGTTAACAGGGGTTCAGCAACATCAACAGTATCAGCGTAAATATCGCAAAGTAGGGAAGTATTGTAATGCATTATCAGGCTCGCCTATGGTTAGTATGATATTACTGAGTATAAACTTAACTTGTTCATTTACAATGTTGTTTTTACATTGGAAAAAACAGTTTTGAGTTTGTATGATAAAAGTCAAACAACACTGAACCCAAACTACCGTTGAGATCCCGATCTTCGCCCTGACACAAAAGCAGGGCGATAACAGCCTAGTCTAATTCACTAAAAAATGAATGATCGAAGGTTTTTTCACAATAATGACACTTTAGTTTAAGTATGGATTTCTTCTTGACATAGAAACGAGTGTCCACTGGCTCATGGTGACTGATGCAGTTACTGTTTGGACAAGCTAATACACCAATAAAAGAGTCTGGCAGCTGCACCTGAAATTTATGCACCACCTGAAAATCTTTTATCTGATTAATGGTCGCCTTGGGTGCAAATAAGGCCAGCTGATTGGCTTGCTCATCGCTGATAAAAGTGTTTTCCACTTTTATCAGATCTTTTGTTTGCCCGGTGTGGGTTGCCAAGTTTAAACCAATGGTAATTTTTTCATGGGTTTGTGTTAAGTTAAAAAATTTGAGGATTTTAACGCCCTGTTGAACCGGGATGTGATCAATGACTGAGCCATGTTGAATTGCTTCTACTTGTAATTTCTTTTGCATAATTAACCCTTAAGCTTGTTCTTGGAAATGGTTGGTTAACAATAAAGCCAATAAAGCCTGTCGTGCATAAATGCCATTTTGAGCTTGCTGGAAATAATAAGCATAGGGTGTCGGATCGACATTGATATTAATTTCATCCACGCGCGGTAACGGGTGCAGTATTTTTAAGTTTTCCCGAACGTTGTCTAGCATATCTGCATTTAACAAAAATGCGGATTTAATATGTTGATATTCGGTTTCATCAAAACGTTCTTTTTGTACCCTGGTCATATACAACACGTCGAGTGAATCAATGACCTCCTCAATACTGCTATGCACGGAATAATTAATGCCTTTCTCATTAAGTTCTTCAAGTATATAGTCGGGCATTGCCAAAGCTTCCGGCGCGATAAAATAGAAATTACAGTTAAATAAAGATAGGGCCTGTGCAAGAGAGTGCACTGTTCTGCCATATTTAAGATCGCCTACAAAGGCAATATTGAGGTTATCGAGTCTGTTTTGCGTTTCATAAATGGTAAACAAGTCTAATAATGTTTGTGTCGGGTGTTGATTGGAACCATCTCCGCCATTGATAACGGGGATAGTGGTAAATTCTGCTGCTAAACGGGCCGCCCCTTCCTGCGGGTGGCGCATAAAAAAGGCGTCGGCATAAGAAGCTATTATTTTAACTGAATCCGCCAATGTTTCCCCTTTTTGTGCCAATGAGGTATTTCCTGCATTATCAAAACCAATCACAGTGCCTCCTAAACGCTGCACTGCGGTTGCAAATGAAAGGCGGGTTCGTGTCGATGCTTCAAAAAAACAACTGGCAATGATTTTATTTTTTAACAGCTCGGGTTGCGGGTTGTGTTTTAATGATTGAGCGGTTGTTAAGATAAGTTCAAGCTCTGCACGAGAAAGGTCGGAGATGGAAATAATATTTTTTTGGTATAGTGGGTTATTCATATTTTCTGACTCATGGGTAGCGAGTGACAATAACAAAATTATACCACCGCGCCCCCACGAATTCTGCATTTTTTAAATGCTTTAAGCAGAGAAAAGATGTTTTTTGAACGGGGTATAAATTGGGTTTGTTATTGTTAGGGGTTATGATGCGGCTCGACTGACAATTGGAGTTTTTATGTTTAAGCGTATTCTGTGTTTTACTTTATTTCTGCTTCCGGTAAATTTGCTTGCTGATCAATGGTCAGCTTTGCATGCTTTATTACCTAAAGGAACACAGCTTTCTTACCTGGTATTGGATCCGGCCAATAATAGCTTGCTTGCTGAGTCCAATGCAGAAATATTACGGACCCCGGCAAGCTTACAGAAGTTATTAACCGCGACGGCTGCAAAGTTATATCTGGGTGAAAATTTTCGCTATCAAACCACCCTTGAGGGAAACAAAAGTCGCATTAAAAACAATAGTTACCAGGGTGACATTCGTTTACGTTTTGTCGGCGATCCGACCCTGTCGCGCGGCGATATCAAAGCGATGTTGAAATCTTTTAAGGCATTGGGTATTAAGAAAATAAGGGGTGATTTTTTAATTAATGCGGCACATTTTAGCGGCTATCAATGGAGTGATGGTCAGGCTTGGAATGATTTGGGTGTTTGTTATACCTCTCCGTCAAATGCCATTATTGTGAACAGAAATTGCGTATTAGGTAACCTCAGCTTACCCAGTCCAGATGCCGAAAAAGCGCGCTTGTTTATTCCAAGTTATGAACCCGTTGAAATAAGCAGTGACGTTGATGTGGTCACTTCCTCGCAGCGGGATGAGCAATTTTGTGCATTAGAGGTGACCCGTAATAGTCATAACCGTTATCATTTATGGGGCTGTATGGTGCCGAGAAATCGCCCATTTGGTTTGGCTTTTTCGGTCAATGACCCCTTTGCATATGCGAGTCAACTTATTGAATCCGAATTGAAAAATGCCGGTATTAAGTTGGATGGTAAGGTTAAACTTGAGCAGGTTAAGCAGTCCGAAGAGGGCACGCAAGTATTAGTTAAGCATCTATCCCCTTCGTTAGAAAAGTTATTACAAACCATGCTCAAAGACTCAGATAATTTAATTGCCGATAGTCTGTTTAAAACATTAGGTGCTGCTTATTTTCAAACGCAGGGCAATTTTCGCAATGGTGCTGAGGCGCTTAAATTAATTCTTCAGACGCACGGGGTTGATTTAGAAAATGCTTATCTGGCCGATGGTTCTGGGTTATCTCGTCATAATTTAATGAGCGCTAAGTTGTTTATGACTGTCCTTAAATATGTTTACCAAAATGATGATAAATTAAATTTATTAGACAGTTTTTCAATTGCCGGAGTAGACGGCACACTGCACTACCATAAGGGGGTCGCAGGACCTTTGTTAAAAGGCAATGTGGTCGCAAAGACAGGATCGATGAAAGGTGTGGCAAACTTATTAGGGATTGTTAAAACTACGCAGGGTGAACGCCTTTTTGCCCTAGTGATAAACGGCTATAATTGGCCTGAGACAAGCTTAACAAAAAATGCAAAATCACCACTCGTTATTTTTGAACAAGCTTTTTTTGAAACAATAATAAACTCTCCCCGCAAATAAATAAACGTCAAAGGGCTATAAACCCCTTTGGCGAAAATATAATGTTACTGCATTTTAATCGGGAACCAGTTTTTGGGTCTACCCTGGCTAAATAAAAGGGTATCAGTGGCAACATCAAGTTTATTAACCGCTGTCAGATCGCGCGTATGAGCCGGGTAACTAATGCCGTCAAAATCGAGTGTTAACCACTGTTTATTTTTTTCAACCAATAAACTTTGCCATAAATAATGCTGACTACTGGATACTATGACAGGTACTTGTATCTGAGATATGCGGCTTGAGAAACGATAGCCATCTTCTTGACGTTCAAAAATGAGCATTTCACAGCCACTCTTTGAACACCAATCCAGTAGCACGATCGCCTCGTTAATACCGTCTCCGTTGAGATCATAATTCACAGAACTAAATTTAGTGGCTTTGGGATCGGTACGATGAATTTTAAAGTATTGATTGAGCGCTTTTTGCAGTGTTTTATCAATGTCGGAATTTGGATCAATATGCTGCACAGTGAATTCTCGCTCAATTGGGGTTGTGGTGTTTTTTGAGCTAATTTCTTTACTGTTCATTTTATTGAATACAGCCTCTGACTCGGGGAGCCTGGTGATGATATTATTTTTGTTAACTTTAGTGCTGCTCAGCGTTACACCTGAACGTTTGAAAATAAGCTCTTCTTGTATCTTTTGCTTACCTTGTTGCATTAGCATCACCACCACACGATCGGGAGAATTACTTTTCCAAAAGCCTGTTTTAGTGATTGCTTCTTCTCCAATATTTTCTTGATATTCAACGCTATAATCTGAATTGAGGGTTAAATTGGTTGTTTTAGAGGGTGTTATATTTAAGTAATAACCGCTAAGGTCGCGAAAATCTACCGGCCATCCGGATTCTCCACAACCGCTGAACTCGCCCCACACACTGTCAACTGTGGCAGTCAGGCCCCAATATTCTTTCACTTTTAAATTATAACAATGACCGGGCTTAATGCCTAAACTCAGTCGCTCTCCACGTGCATTGTTGGTTTTTATCTTATTTGTTTGAGTGGTATTAAAGTTTGAATTTTGAATCTGATAAGCTCGATTGCCCGCTTGGGTGGCAAAAAGCAGCTTATCTTGATCAATATTTAAGCGCCAATAGGGATCTTCTCCTTTAGCTTTAAATAAGAAACCATGGGTTGCTTTAGCACATTGTAATGAAGATTCAGGTCTAGCCATATGGTGAACTCTGTCGATGCGCATGAGTGCATCTGATTGTGGAGAGTTTATGGGTGGAAAGGTTATTTCACCGACAAATTCAATATAAACAGGGCTGGGTTTTGCCGGAGCGATCTGCTGATAAATATTACTTAATGCAGCATTAACTATTACCGGAAAATCTTGTTCGGAATCGCAGGACTTGAAATAACCTTTACCGTCACTAAAGCTATAATGGCCTCTGAAATTACTCTCCAATATTTTTGAAAAGTCTTCCTTGATGACGGGAGCTTTCTCAGGCGCAGGAGTGGATGCCGAAGTCAGGGGCGGAGAAACACAAGCTGCATTAAATAACAGGGAACTACTTAACAATAAAAAACTTGATAAACGCATATAAAACCTTAGTTCAGTCATCATGTGGGATAAGCGTATATAAATTGGCACAAGCACGACAGTCAGTTGCCATTGTTAGTTAAATGCTTAATCATCCTTCGGCTCTTAAGCCGTTAACATTGTTAATTGTGGCGATTAAAGATCAATATCTTTGGCTCAATATGTACAGTGCATTATGGGGGAGCTATTAGGCTAAATATCTATCCATTGTTACCGCTACACCATGCTCTTTAGATGAAAGCGTTTTTTCTACATTGGGCAGTGCATCTTTTAGCGCATCCTGAGCGTTCGCCATTATGACAGGTTTAGCAACCGCGAGTAACATTTCAATATCATTCATACCATCTCCAAAGGCAATAGCATCGGCAGTTTCCAGGTTTTTGCTTTTTAACACGACTTTAACGGCTTCACCTTTATTGGTATTGGCACACATCACCTCGAGGCACTTTGGCAAAGAAAAAGTAAGGTTAATTTTATCACCGTAACGGGCAGATAATAATTCATATACGGATTTTAATAATTCAGCTTGCGCATAGAAAAATATCTTAATCGTATTACTTTTATCAACTTTGCTCAGATCGGCTTTGATGCAGTCAAACCCCGCGTCTAATCCCATATCATCCAGCTCTGCCAGAGGATAGTTAGCATACCAGTTTTGATCTGTGAAGAGGTTTATTTGTACAGCGTCTGCAAATTCTGTATCACAAATACCTTGTGCTATATCATTCGGAAGATTCTGTTGGTGAATCATTTCCCCCTCTTTATTGTGGATGCGTGCTCCATTTGAGGTAATTAAATAAATTGGGATATTTAAGGATTCTTGTAAATGTTTCGCTTCAATATAGTGCCTACCTGTTGCAATAACAAATTTTCGGCCACTTTTTACCCAGCGATGAATCGTTTTTTTGGTTTTTGCTGAGATGCGATGATCCGGACCCAGCAGTGTGCCGTCGAGATCTGAAATAGCTATTTTGTACATCGCATTGTGCCTTGTTGTGATGCTTCTAAAAATTTAAGTGCTGCATTTAAAGCGCTTGATCGGGATTGATCTTTTTCTAAGTAAATCTCATGGTTTGCATTTGCTATGGTTAAAAACTGTTTTTCTTTACACTGGGTTAACTTTTCAAAAAATTCATTTTGCCCTGCCGCGGTCACAACCTTATCGGCTCCAGCCTGCAGCAATAGGATTGGAATATTTATTTTATCGGCGTTATCCACCGCCTGCTCCGTGGCGCTAAGGCTTTGGGCAACCCAGCGCATACTCGCATCGCCAAGTTGTGTTTTCGGAAATGCGCTAAAGGTGTTTTGTGACGCATTAAAACGCACTTCGCTGGACGTTAAGTCATTACCGAGAAATGCTTTTTGTTTATATTCTTTGCCACCAAAAACATAACAGGCTTGCTCACTAAACCAGCTGCACACTGCGGCACCGCTAGAGGTTAATACCTTGGCAACAACATTGGGTATGCCGCCTAAATTTATTGACATCATCGGGCTTAAAAAGATGCTTGCCTGAAACGGGTGGTCATATTGTTCGAGGTATAAAGCCGCAATAGTGCCGCCCATTGAGTGTGATAACAGATAATTATGCTGATAATGATTGGCTAAATCTAAGGATAATATATAAAGGTTAAGATCATCGACATAATCCTGGAAATGTTCAACATGTCCGTGATATTGATCGCCGCCTAAGCGCTCTGAAAATCCTTGACCTCTGTGGTCAATTAAATACAGATCATAACCCTGGCGGTTAAGATCAAAAGCAAGTTC
>JBLIEH010000105.1:0-7040 GCA_047632875.1 Psychromonas sp.
TACTTTTTCGTTAAACCAGATCGCAAATTTCAGGAAATCATAACAATATGAAATGCCGTCATTGCACTCATACACTACAACATGTTTTTTTAGATCTGGGATTTGCCCCACCTTCGAATGCGTACTTGTCATTTGAACAGCTGAAAAAGCCTGAACTATACTTCCCACTTAAGCTCTTCGTTTGTGAAAAATGTTGGCTGGTACAGACAGAAGATTTTGCTCAAGCAGATGAACTATTTAGCAGTACTTATGCATACTTCTCTTCTATTTCCAAAGGCTGGCTGGCTCACGCCGCCGCCTATTCGGCAATGATTACAGAAAAACTCGCATTGGATGAAAATAGTTTAGTGATCGAAGTGGCAGCTAATGATGGTTATTTACTTAAAAACTTTGTCGCGTCAGGAATACCCTGCATAGGTATCGAACCTACATTAAGCACAGCTATCGCTGCCGAGGCCTTAAATATACCAATAATAAAAGAATTTTTTGGTTATGACTTTGCCCAGACTTTGGTCGCTGATAACAAGCAAGCCGACCTAATTGTAGGTAATAATGTATTTGCCCACGTTCCGGATATAAATGACTTTTCCCAAGGGTTAAGAGCCGCGTTAAAACCGAGCGGAACAATCACCTTAGAGTTTCCTCATTTATTAAAATTACTTAATAAAAATCAATTTGATACCGTTTATCATGAACACTTTTCGTACCTATCACTTTACTCCGTTAAGCAAATATTTTCGTTGGCTGGGCTCAAGGTATTTGATGTTGAAGAGCTAGTTACCCATGGTGGAAGTTTGAGGGTGTATGCTTGTCACGAAAATGACACTAGAACCACAAGTACTGCTGTTGATGAAATTCTTAAGGCTGAATCTGCCAATGGAATGAGAGAACTCAAGGTATACCAAGAATTTCAAGAGCGAGCAGATAATGTTAAAAATTCCATGCTTAACTTTTTGATTGAACAGCATGATAAAGGTGCCAAGGTAGCTGCCTATGGAGCTGCGGCAAAGGGCTGCACTCTGCTCAATTATGCTGGAGTAAAGCCAGACTTGCTGTCCTATGTTTGTGACGCTGCGCCATCCAAGCAGGGTGGTTTTTTACCTGGTTCCCATATTCCAATATTTCCACCAAATGTAATAGCAGAGCAAAAGCCAAACTATGTAATTATTCTACCTTGGAATATTCAAACGGAGGTGATGGAACAGTTATCATATATCAGAGATTGGGGCGGAAAATTTGTGGTGGCAGTACCTGAGTTAAGAGTAATGTAAATGCTATTCACTCCAACACCACTTCAAGATGCGGCGATCATTGAATTAACACCTCAGAGTGACGAGCGCGGTTTTTTTGCCCGTAGTTTTTGTCAACATGAATTTTCTAAATGGGGTCTAGAAGCAAAAATTGCACAAAGTAATATTTCCTTTAATCATGACCGTGGCACATTGAGAGGGATGCATTTTCAGAGAGCGCCACACAGTGAAGCTAAATTGGTTCGCTGCATTAGTGGTAGTATTTACGATGTTATCATCGATTTACGTCCAGACTCATCTACCTATAGGCAATGGTTTTCCTGTGAATTAAGCAGTGTAAACAGGCAGTCACTATACATCCCAGAAGGCTTCGCCCATGGATTTCAAACACTTGAGGATAACAGCGAGGTGCTTTATCAAATGTTTGATTTTTACTCTCCTCATGATGCTGTTGGGATCCGCTGGAATGATCCGGCCTTTGAAATAAATTGGCCACTTACACCAAGTTGTATGTCAAAAAACGATCTACATTATCCAGATTTTAACGAGGTAATACTTTGAAAATATTACTAATTGGTAAGACGGGCCAACTTGGTAGTAGTTTATTGCAGTTTCCTGGCGCGCACATTTGGCATGCACCTGGCAGAGATGAGCTCGATATTGAGTCTGTTGATTCATGTCGAACAGCAATCGAAAAATATAAGCCGGATGTAGTGATAAATACTGCAGCCTTTCACAACGTCCCTCTATGTGAAAGCGAACCTGAGCGCGCGTTGGCTGTCAATTGTATTGCCGTAAAGCGTTTGGCGCGCCTATGTAATGCAAGAGGAATTAGATTTGTAACCTTTAGTAGCGACTATGTATTTGCTGGGAATGTAAATATACCCTACAGCGAAAATGCTAATGCAGCGCCTCTGCAAATGTATGGTATTTCTCGTTTAGCTGGTGAACATGCGGCACTTTCACAAGCACCTGAGCATACTATTGTTATTCGAACTTGTGGACTTTACGGTATGACCGGCGCCAATTCTAAGGGGGGGAACTTTGTGGATAATCGCATTAGAGACGCATTGGATTTAGCAAGCTTTGAAATGGGTAGTGACCAAACTGTCACCCCAACATCTGCTACAGATCTTGCCAAAGCGGTCATTAAGTTAATCGAACATCCAAATTGTGAAGCAGGGGTTTATCATCTAGTTAATGAAGGTCAATGCACATGGTACGAGTTTAGTTGTAAAATTGTCGAACTCATGAATCTAAAAATGAAAATTATCCCTGTAGATCGAAAGGGACTAAGCGGCGAAATGCGTCGGCCACTGTATTCAGTATTAGCCAACACAAAGGCCAAAGCGCTTGGTGTAAGTTTGCCAAACTGGCAAGAGGCGCTGGCAGAATATATTAATAAAAAACATGCTGTTTGAAATGTTAAGTGATCAAAGAGAATGCCAAATCAATGAAAACCCCTAAATTTTCTGTATTGTTACCCACACACAATCGATTAGAGCTGCTGAGTCGGGCAATAACAACTGTCCAGCAACAAGACTACGCTGACTGGGAAGTTATTGTTTCAGACAATTATTCTAAAGAGCCGATTGAAGCTTACATAAATTCGCTTAACGACGAGCGAATCAAATATGTACGCACGGATGCTTTTATTCCAGTAACCGAAAACTGGCACAATGCGCTTAAACATAGTCGCGGTGACTATGTGATTATGCTTGGTGACGATGATGGCTTACTTAAGGGGTATTTTTCTCATTTAAGCCAACTAATTGAGCTATATGATGCGCCAGATTTCCTTTATACCGGCGCCTTATTATATGCTTATCCTGGCGTCATTCCTGGCTGTGATGATGGTTTCTTAAAATCCTATATAAACCGCAGTATTTACCAGGGACGCAAAGATGAGTTTTTGCTAGGGCCAAAAGAGGCCCAACAGCTCGTGTTAGATTCATTGAGTTTTAAGGTCGAGTTTGACTACAACATGCAGTTTTCTTTAGTCAGTAGAAAACTGATTAACAAGTTAGCAATTTATGGGGATTTTTATCAATCACCTTACCCCGACTATTATGCTTCTAACGTTATCATGTGGTGTGCAGAAAGAATATTAGTGGTACCCAGACCTTTAGTCACAGTAGGAATTAGCCCAAAATCATTTGGCTATTACTATTTTAACAACGCCGAACAACAGGGCAATAAATTCTTAAATAATGCGCCAAGTAAAGAGCTCGCTCAACGCTTAAGTGAGGTTGTAATACCTGGGCCGGTAATGAATACCTCATGGTTGATGTCGATGGAAATGCTCGCGCTTAATCTGAATAAACCAGAGCTAAAGCCTAATTATACTCGATACCGTTTTTTGCAAATTTGTGCGGTTTTTGCAGACCTAATTATTAGAAAGCCAGAAGCAGAACAGGCATACCAACAACTTAAGCCGTTAATGAGCAATGAGGAATGGTTGGAATACGGAGTGCCCTTTTTACAAAAAAGTGAAGAAACGCCCGAATTACAAAGAAAATCTGTTGCAAATAAGGTGCGTCAATTACCTGCTTCCCATCCGGCTGTCGCCATGCCAAGTATCAGTGGTCAATTTACTACTATTTTAGACGTTTTTGAGCAAGTAAACACTGCATCAGATCAATGAATATGAGTCGTATAAAAAAATGAAAAAACTCGCTGTATTTCATTTAGTCAGAAAATACAATGACATACAAATGTTGCGCGATTTCCTTGTTTCCTACGCCAATCATAAATCGGGTGTAGAGCATGATTTAATTATCATTTTCAAAGGCTTTACTAATGACGTTGATAAAGCGGCACAGTTAGAATTGCTATCCCCCTTTACGTACCAAAGCTACGACGTAAGTGACCACGGCTTTGATATAACAGCCTATATTAGCGCCTGTAAGCACTATGCCCAAGTATACCTATATCTATGTTTTTTAAACTCACATAGCGTGATTCAAGCTAAAAATTGGTTAAAAATACTTTATGACAATATTATCCGTGAAAACGTAGGTTTAGTTGGGGCGACAGGTTCTTGGCAAAGTCTGAGCGGGGAAAGTAGACGCTTTAAAATTGCTTGTGCGGCAGGGGGGTATTGTTTAAAAACAGTCCTGTCGAAGAGTACCCGTAAGGTTAAAAAAGAGGAAATTTGTGATGTTTACCAGCACTTTATGTTTCTGCTCAACTTTGACCAATTCCCTAATGTTCATATTCGAACAAATAGCTTTATGATTTCTTCAGTTTTAATGCTCGAGGTTTGTCACCAGCAAATAGATTCTAAGTACGACGCCTACAAGTTCGAGAGCGGAAAGAAAGGCCTATCAAAAACCATCATTAATAAGGGGCTTAAATTACTGATGGTCGGAAGTGATGGACAAGCTTATGAGCCAAAAAGCTGGCCAAACAGCAATATTTATATGAACAACGCTCAGGATAACTTGCTGATTAGCGATAATATGACACGAAAATATACCAGCAGAACACCCGAAGGTCGAAATAATCTCAGAGAATTATCATGGACACCCCGACATCTTTTTCTTGCAGATGAAGATTGGATAAAAATTGTTAATCGAAGAAAATATGAGCAAAAACTTGAAAAACAAAAAATACAACTTAATGAAATTAATGATGGTGTTGGCGCGAGAATAATTATATTTGGTGCAAATGTTTTGGGGCATCACTTTCAAGACTGGATTAAGGAAAATACTGAAAAAATTGAACTAGTAGGTTTTGTAGATTCTTACATCACTCAAATAAAAGAGACTGGAGAGTCTGTGTGTAGTCCATTTAGTTTACGTGAGAAATCTAATTTTTATGATTATATATTAATATCGTCAAACGAATTTTATGATGAAATTTTTAATAAACTAATGGAGCTAAAGATAGATCGTTCGATTATTATTTAACTCACCATTAAACGGTGTAGGTTCAATTTATAATGTGGGACGAGTTAAAGCATTTATTACAGCCAGTGAATGTTATTCTCTAATAACGTCTAAAAAATTAAGACATCCTTTCGGAATTATTCTCCAAGCCAATTACGCTGGGTATTTGTCAGTAGTTTTTTAGTTTAGATATAAGGACGTTATTAGAGCTTGTAATGGCTCAGATGTTGTTACGACGTTATGCCTAGTAACGAGAAGTCTACGCCTTTGTAGTATTTTGCTATTTTATCTATTTGCGTTTTACAGTAATCATTAAGTTCTTGTCCCCGGCCGGTGATTCCAATGTTTTTTCTAGTGAACATGTTATTGGCGTCATCTATAGCCGTTTCTAATTCTATACTGCTTAATCCCAAAGAAAAGTGGTTGTTGATGTCGTTTATTTTTTTAAGTGGATCGTTAATTAAATCTTCATAAGTGATTAAGTACTTGTCCTCATATTGATGCCATGACACAAAGAAGTTGAAATACCAAGGAGTAAATATATCCACAATAAACTCTTCGAGCTCGCTGTTTGGCCAATTAACCATGTCCGGTAGCACGTACCCCATAGGCTTAATGACTGACTCATTCTTTAAATGATCTCTTAAGCTGATCATTGCATCATATATATTTCTGACTAAAATTATGGGTTTTATGTTGAATTGTTCTATTAGGACTTTGGTCGGTTGAGAGTAACGGACATGATGTTGTGCTGCATAATGATGATTGTCATGTCGAATTAATTCGATTCGATCCAACTCCTGTTCGCGCCGACCGGCATCGGGTACAAGAATGGCTTGTTTGAAATCAGGAAAATTGTTGAGAATGGCAGTTAAGAATGTGGACCCAGATTTTGGCATGCAAGCGACTAATAAATGATTCTTATCCTTGATAGTATTTTGGGGACTGTTGATAGCCCCAAAAAAATGTTCGGAAATGCACTTGTCGAGAGGGCTAGTTGGCATGGTCAGTTCTCTGTTCTAGTAGGAAAATTATTCGTTTTATGAACGAGGTTGTGTGGCACATTTTTCTTATACTTTTCTAAATATAATGGTGTAAGCGCAGCCTTTGTTTTCTATTTTATCTAAGGGTGAGAATAAACGTGATAAAACTAGGCCAATGCGTTTAAGTCTTAATTTTATGTTTTGTTTGCTACTGAAATTGGTGAAGAAGTATTCCCATCCAAAAGTATTCCATCCCAGTCCACCCTTATCTTTGGTGGTTAATAATTCTAGCTTCATGCCCATTTTTGTCATCTTATCAATGATTAAATCAGCAGGGATAAGCGTTAAATGTCTTGGTGAGTCTACGTGAGGCCAGCGCCGTCCCATTATTTTAAATTGAATTGAATCTGGATTAGGGGCGGCCAATATCAGTATCCCGTTAGGATTTAATTTTTTGTATATAGCATCCAGTGTTTTCCATGGTTCAGTGAGGTGTTCGATGACATGCCACATGGCAATAACATCAAACGCATTTAATTTAGCAAGAGCTCCAAGTGTGTCATCTGTATTTATAGTAGGTATTTCTGCAATATTGTTAAGATAGTCGCTGCAACGACTATCCATTTCTATCGTTTCGGTTTCGTATCCTGACTTTTTGGCTGCGTAGGCAAAGCCTCCCAGTGATGGACCTATCTCTAAAAGACGTCCTTTATCAATGAACGGTTTTAACATGTCAATCTTATATTGTTCGTGAGGCGACACGGCATCAAGAAACCTTAGGCTATCTGGGATATAGTGATAATCATCGGGATAGTAATCGCCTAGATTATCAGGAAATGGTGATATAAATATTAACTTGCAGTTTGGGCAGCGATAGTGATTAAATGTTGTATCTGAAATCTTACGATTATAGTCCT
>JBLIEH010000106.1:0-6962 GCA_047632875.1 Psychromonas sp.
TATTGGTTAAGTAAGGTGCTTGCATGCATGGCAAGAGTATAACAGTAAAATCTAGTGATTAACGCAAGCGCTTGCGTGATTTTTCTGGAGCGTGATTGATGACGGAAAATGAACGTAATTTTTCCTGACAAACGAGATAAAGATCGCAAATTAAGCGTTAAGGAGGGTAGTTTTTTTGTCAAAGTGGGGAATAAGCGGATGCTTTAGATTTATGGTCTTCAGCAAAGGTTAAAAGATATGCTGTGTTATGCGCGGCACAGTCTCAATACAGCTATAAGTTAGATTCAGTGTGTTCTTCTGCTTAAAGTGATTTTTTGATAAGCAGAAGAAGTGTGCCGGCTATCAGCCTTTGGTGTGAAAGGGTATGTCGTCGTAAATAGCGTTTGCTAATCTATTTTTACAACCGCTATTAGTGTTATTAAAATGGCCAACACAGCAGAGAGTAATACAACGGAAACGGAGCCAATATCAACATAGTCTATAGCGAATGTTATTACTGCATATACCCATGTTACTTCAAGATGCTTTGTCAGGCGCAAGCTCGGAGACCAGAGCAAGACGCAGCATGAGGTAATGGTTATTCCCTTTGTGATTGGTGCAACGCAGCGCTGTTTTTCGAGCTCGTGCACCGTAGGGCATGGCAAATTGTACCAATCTGCTTTGTTATAAAATCTCTATGTAGAATAACTATATTTCAATTTTATGCCTAGCATCTCGGCATAATTTGCCTTGCTGACTTTGCATCTTGAAGTATCATGGGTATACATAACTCTAAAAGCCACAATCCAAATATTGATAAAAACTATCACTAAGCTTAATCTTTTAACAAATAATTTGTTTGATGGTTTTTCTAAGAGTTCATTATACATCTTGATATTCGCAATATCCTTATCTTCAACATTCGCACTTTGTACCTTTTTTTTACCCACATCTGACATAATTTATTCGCTTATTTGTTACTTAATAATTTAGACTGTGTGTCAACACTCAAGTAAACAGCGGCAATCATTATATTGATACCATCATAATATTTTATATACATTCACCAAGTTTAAATATAACTGATCAAAAACATCTTTAAGTGGTTTATAGGTGGCTACATTCTCTTCTATGGGCTCATAAGTTTCGTGTAATTCAATAAATTTATTCACCGCATTAAAGTTTTTATATATGCCAACGCCAATGCCAGCAACAACGGCAGCACCTACGGCTGATGCTGATCGGCTATTGGCAACGGTATTCACCGGCACCTCAAAAATATCGCAAAGAATCTGTTGCTGTAGCTGGTTCACTCCGCCACCAATCAAGTTCACCTCTTTCACATCGATGTGTTCTTTAAACACATCAACTATCATACCAAGATTAAAGGCAACCCCTTCCAATATAGCGCGCAACATGTCACCCGTGGTGTGGTTAGACGTTAGACCAAAAAATACACCCCTCGCCTGTGGATCCCATCTTGGGCTTCTTTCTCCATGAAGATAAGGTAAGAATATTAATTTATTCGCCCCTACGCTGGACTTTCTCATTTCTTCTTCAACAAGTGTATGAATAGAAATCCCTGTAGATTCTGCTTTTAATTTTTCCAGCTTAGCAAACATATCAATGCCCCATTGATATGCAACACCTGATGAGGACATTGCGCCGATAGGAATGAATTTACCTGGAATAACATGGGCAAGGTTAAAGACAGCTTTCTTTTTATCAATTACCGGGCTGTTGGTGGTTATTGCTGCCCACGCCGATGTGCCCATGCAACAATAGGCATCCCCATCATTGATGCAACCCGCACCCACAGTGCCGCAAGCGCCATCACCGCCACCACATACAACCGCTATGCCGGGAATTAAGCCGCATGCTTGTGCTGCAGACTCTGTAACATGGCCGACAATATCAATAGACTGATGAAGTTCGGGAAATATGTCCAAGGGCACATTCGCGGCTTCTAGTATCTCAGCTGACCAACAACGATTGGTTATATCAAGGGCGTTGGTACCTGATGCATCGGAATAATCAGTGACCAAAGCACCCGTTAGTTTGTAGGTGATATAGTCTTTGGTATTAAGGACTTTATAGATATTTTTATAGACTTCTGGTTGCTCGTCTCGCATCCACATGAGTTTTTCTAATGTATAGATTGGGCTTAGACGATTCCCTGTGATCTGATAAACTCTGTCTTCTGATATATTTGCTCTTAGCGCTTCCATCTGGGCGACGGATCGTTGATCCATCCATATCAGTGAGTTGTATAATAATTCACCTTTTTTATCTAAACAGACCATGCCTTGCATATGGCCACTACAAGAGATAACCGCAATATCTTCTACCTTGATACCTTCTACTAGGCGCTTGGTTGATTCAATCACTGAATTCCACCAATCAGATGGGTTCTGCTCTACATTGACTTCGCCATGATAAATGGTTTCATATGTCACAACTTCTGACTTAACAATTTCTCCTTCTGTGGTGAAAAGAGTTGCTTTATTACCTGATGTGCCTAAGTCATGCACAAGTATATATTTCATTATAAATTCCATCTCATTAATCAGCTGTTACTTAGTGCGAAGGTTTAGCAGATCGACTCTGAACGAAGACACCGTTGATCATCATGCTCTTTGGCTGGTTTTCGACCTTGCTGACTTTGTATCTTGAAGCATCATGGGTATAGGTATGGCAGGCATTACCCGACTTTCAATAAGACGGGTAATTTGCTGTGAAATTACAATTTTTGTCCGTTTGAGGCGATAACATCTTTGTACCAGAAGAAAGAATCTTTACGGTAACGATCAAGGCTTTTTAGATCAAACTCTTCACGGTCTACATAGATAAATCCATAGCGTTTAACGGCGCCTTCATGGGTAGAGATTAAATCAATGGCTGCCCATGGACAATATCCCATCATTTCTACGCCGTCGGTAATGGCTAACTGAATTTGTTCGATATGTTTACGTAAATATTCAATACGGTAAGCATCATGGATTTTTCCATCTGCAGTTAAAGTGTCATAAGCACCTAATCCGTTTTCAGTTACAATTAACGGTAATCTGTAACGCGAATAGATCTCTCTAGCTGTTGATCGGAATCCTACCGGATCGATTTCCCATCCGAATTCTGTACTTCCTAAGTTGGGATTACGGAATGATTTATAGAATCCTTTCTCGCCCTTTTGATTTTGTTGATCTGACTTGGAAGATTTTACTTCAGTATCGTTCAATGAATAATCTTCAACCGTAGAGGTATTGTAATAGTTAAAGCCGATGAAATCAGGATGGCCACTTTTTAAGGCTTCAGCATCGCCAGGAGCAAAGGTGGGTGTTGCATCGTTTTCTTCTAGATATGCCCATACCAAATTGTTATAAAAGCCATAAACAGACATATCTAAATAAAGCCAGCTTCTTATTGCGTTTGCATTTTGAGAAGCAATGACATCGCCAGGCTTACATGAAGCCGCGTAGACTAATGAAATATTGGGAGCGGGTCCGATTTTTCCGTGATCGACCATTTCATGACATAAAGTCATCGCTTTTGCTTGAGCCACTAGCATGTGATGGTTTTGTTGGTAAATTTCTCTGATCTCGTTGGTACAACCTTCTGGAATATGTAACGTCCCGATAACTGGCCCGACAAGCGTAAGCATATTTTGCTCATTGATAGTTAGCCAATATTTAACGCGGTCTCCATAGCTTTCATACATTAACTTGGCAAAATCAACAAACCAATCAACTGAATCGGGGTTTGACCAAGAGCCACGCTCATCCAATGCAGCAGGCATGTCAAAGTGGAACATGGTGACTAAAGGGAGAATATCGTACTTTAAGCATTCATCTATGACATTATTATAAAAATCAATGCCTTCTTGATTCACGCGGCCCGTTCCTTCAGGCAATAAACGTGACCAGGAAATTGAAAAACGATATACCTTGAAGCCCATCTCTGCCATTAAGGCAATATCTTCTTTATAATGATGGTAATGGTCAGCACAAACCTCTAAACCACTCGTACCCGGTGGTATTTCTTTAACGTCTTGGCATGAAGGGCCTTTACCATGAGTTAAACTGGCACCTTCTACCTGATATGCCGATGTTGATGCCCCCCAAAGGAAATCTTTAGGAAATGGTTTTAATTTTTTGTGGTACATGGTTTACACCTCTTAGTGTTTTTAATATTAAATTTTAAGTCACTAAGGATCGGCTTCAAAATTACTTGCTTTTTTGTTTTCAAAATAGCCAGTCATTTAAGGATCGGCTTCAAAATTACTTGATCTTTATTTTCAAAATAACCTGTCATTTAAGGCTTTTTGGAAAGAATTTAGAGCAAGTTATTTGGCAACGATTCCTAAGGCTTTTTGGAAATAATTTAGAGCAAGCAATTTGGCAACGATTCCTGAGTCTCTTTTCTACCTACAGCTAAGTCGGTTATGGAAACTGTTTGGCAAGCTATAGATTTTTCATCATCTTTACCGCTCACTTTTGTTATTTAAATTTAACCTTTTGTTTGCAGTTTGCGATGTACTTCGATCAGCTCTTCGATCAATTCACGTGCCAGCATTGAGGTCATAATATGATCCTGGGCATGCACCATGATTAAATTAACAGGCACTTTTCCCGTTCCTTCATCCAGGCCAATTAACTGTGTTTGTACAACATGAGCAAGTTTGGATGCTGCTGTTGACTCTTCCAATAATCCATCGACTTCATCCCATTTACCCGCTTTTGCGGCATAGAGTGCCTGCATGGCGCAGCTGCGGGATTCACCGGCATTGATAATTAGCTCCATCACGGTTGCTTCTAAATCTTCAATGGGGGACTCCACCTCTATTGCATTTGCTTGCGTTGTCATAAGATTGTTCTCCAGTCATTGTTGAGTCGACTATTTATTTGAATGAATTGAAACTCGACTTTTTGCCGAGTCCCATAATTTTATGATGATTTAATTAGACGGCTGCTGGTTGTTGGCCATCTGTATTAAGGATTTCTTCATCTACCTCAATTTCTTCTTTTAATAATTGTTTTTCATAGATTTTGAAGAAGGGGTAGTAGATAAATAAATCAAGCACGATTAAACCGATAACCAGTAATCCATTACTCATCTGCCAACCGGCACCCCAAGCTGCACCGATAGGCGCTGGAGCCGTCCAAGGGACTAATGAGATAACTTTACCAATCATGTCTGTTTTGACAGCGATAAAGGCGATGATGGCATTGATCATTGGGGCCCCAACGAACGGGATAAATAGGACTGGATTCATCACGATTGGGCTACCGAAAATAACCGGTTCATTGATATTGAAGATTGAAGGGACAATACATAACTTACCAATCGATTTCAGGTGAACAGACTTACTGCGAAGGTAGAGTAAGACCAGCGCAAAGGTCGCACCGGAGCCACCGAGTGTAATAAAGAAACTCCAGAATGGTTCAATAAAAGTGGCGGGTAAATCAACACCTGCTGCTAATGCGTCCTGGTTTAATCCTAATTTAACTAACCAGAAGGGTGCCATAATACCACCAACAATCGCAGCCCCATGAATACCTGCAAACCATAAAGCATGTGCTACGAAGACTGCCAATAGAATAGCGGGTAATGAATCAGATGCTGAAATCAATGGCTTGAACATCTCCATGATTGCTTGTGGCAGAATCATGTCGAGCTGTCCTTGTATGAACAGATTCAGTGGGTAGATAGTCAAAATAACGATTAATGCAGGAATTAACAGATCAAAGGATTCGCGAATTTTTTGTGGTACCTGCTCGGGCAGTTTAATCCCAATATTGCGCACTTTTAAGAAGCGTGTTAGCTCAGTGACATAAATAGCGACGATAATAGTAGTAAAAATACCGGTTCCGCCCAAGAATGAGGCTGACAGTTTACCGTCTTCGATAGGGGCTGCGATCATTAAAAAGGTCATCAGTGATAACAACCCGGTAGGCAGTGCATCTAATTTATAATGTTGTGCCAGGTTATAAGCAATACCGACACTGATATAACAGGACATGATGCCCATGGTCATATTAAAGGGTGTCATGATTTGGTCAAAGTATTCTTTGGACAAGGATAACCACCATTGTCCGAATGCTAAAGTGGTATCCGGTGAAAATGGAGGGAAAGCAAATACCAGTAGAAATGAACCGACAATCATAAAGGGCATACCACCGATAAAACCGTCACGTATCGCACTGACATGACGTTGCGAAGCGAATGCACCTGCAACGGGGGCTATTTTATTTTCAATAAAATCAAAAAAAACGTTAGACATTATTTTTCTCCTGTTATTAACCAATCATGGCCAATGCTTCGTCGAGGATTTTCTCGCCCTTCATCATGCCGTAATCCATGGCATTGATTAGGCCAACGGGTTTACCTGCGGCATCCCCTTTGGCTTTAAATTCGGCTTGTTTGTATTTAATTTGCGGACCTAAGAGGCAGCAATCAAAATTAGCCAGGGTGGCGTCAAACTCATTCATACCGACTGCGATAATCTCAACTTCAATGCCTTTGGCTACTGCAGCTTGTTTCATTTTGCTAACGACCATGCTGGTAGACATACCGGCTGCACAACAAAGAAATATTTTTTTCATGTTATTACTCCTGTTTTGATGGGGTTAAATTTTATTGTTTAAGTAAGGTGCTTGCATGCATGGCAGGAGTATAACAGTAAAATACGGCGGATCATGCAAGCGCTTGCATGTTTTGTTTTAAATGTGAGTTAGGGCAAAAAATGCGCGTTATTTTTCCTGATAAGCGAGATAATGTTCACAAAATACAGAAGGAAAGTGAGTGAATTATTTTTTGAACGTAGGGGGATAAGCTGATTTTTTAGGTTCTGGCATTTACCAAAGGCAGTTTTACTGCCTAATATATATACCGCCACATTGATAGAACACACTGTGTTATGCGTGGTTTTTTCCTCAATGATATGCAATCAGTAGACTGGGCGCGGTGTGCAGTGACAATCGCTGATG
>JBLIEH010000107.1:0-6946 GCA_047632875.1 Psychromonas sp.
CACTCTGCGCCATAAGCGGATAAAAAACGCAGCTATGCATCACCATGTTAAAAACTAATTAATCAGCTGTTCTATTATTAAGTCCGGCTTTAAACAAACTGTAGCAAAGACCAGCGCCTGGCTAAAACAAAGAAGCGCGACGCTAACCTATAATTTAAGTGTAACGTCACGCATTATCTTTCAGCCCTTCACTGTGTGCAGGGTAAAGATTAAGAACTATTCGCTTTCATTACTCCCCAAATCAGGATTTTCGCCTAGGAAATCGGTGATATTTAAAACTGTTTTTCCGTCAAAGACAAATTTCCGCGTACCGCTGTCAATCGCCGGACTACCACTCTGCAGATGATAACCCGAGCCAAAATTAGGATCCGCATTTAACATGGTTTCTTGCATAATATTAGAGTTAGAGATATTACCTTTGGTATTGTAATATAAATTATAGGCAGCGATTGACTTACCGTTAACCCCTTTTATCGCGTAGATTGATGAATTAGCAAAGATATTATTCACCGCGACTAAGTTGTCCCCTCCAGAGAGCCCTACTTTGTTGCCCACTATAGTGTTATTAAACACATAGATTCTTTCCGGCACACTGGCAGCACTTAAGTTTTCAGATGTCACTCCGCCAGCCATCAGGCCTATTCCTGCATCCTCACTATTGGTTATCAAATTATTTTCAAAAGTGAAAATTCTATTTGAGTTAGCCGGATAGTCGATCAACTGCAGTCCATCTTCTCCCGAATTATCAATTATATTATTGCGTATGACTACGTTTATGACTTCACCTGAATAGTCAAAGTTGCGAATCTCTATGCCGTCATCTCTGCTGCCCTTAATTGTATTGCCTGAAATCAATGTATCTTCAGGACCATCAAGGTCAATAGCGTCATCACCGGAGGCAGTAAAATTATTGCCGATAATGTTACCACCAGTCCCCTCTAAACTCATGGCGTCTGAATCAACGTTATCAAAAATATTGTCTAAGACTTCGCAGAACACGTAACATTGCACCCCTTTTGTCCCGTTCAGAATAGTTAAGCCAATGATTCTTGTATTGCTGGCCTTGCCATCAATCAAAATAACCGGCGCCCCGCCTTTGATAATAGTATTTTTTACATCGCTTGCATTATTCGACAGTATAAATCGAGAGGCTATTGTAATGCCCGATGACGAAATCTTAATCCCGCCAGTATAAGTTCCGGGCGCAATGATGATGACGTCCCCGGCCTCGGCAACATCCACAGCTTTCTGGATAGTTGAATACTGATCCGGCACATTTAACATTTCCCCTTGGTCAGGTAAAGGAAGCGCAGAAGTGCCGGGATCCGGAGTGCTCACTTCATTGACAATCTGCACCACGGCAAAGTTAGAGACGGTTGTATTATCGGCCAAGTCAGTCGCGATAGCAGTCAAGGTATAAAAACCATCACCTATTTCAGCGGTATCCCAGATTAAATTAAAAGGAGCCTGGCTAACAGGATCACCTATATTTCGACTATCCCATTGATATTGAACGCTAGCGACGCCTGAATCATCGCTGGCCTCAACTTCAAGATTAATAATACCGGCAACAACATCGCCATCAGCTGGTGATTTAAATTCTATGGCAGGAGGCGCTGAGTCGACCTTGTCACCAGGTAATAGTCCTAGCTGATCGGTATATTCCACATAAAGCAGCGGCGCTCCCGACGAATCTCCATCATAAGCTTCTGCAACCCGTTTCCCCACTCCTGTTAGGATAAAAGCTATGGCATTGCCGCTGTTCCATGGGGTTTCAGAGACAATCTCCTGAACAATTGCAGACAGATCCGGACTGCGCTGATCGGATCCCCTTGCGCCGACGGTATTCCAGTCTTGCGGTGCCCAGGAAGTCGAAGCCTCAGTTCTGCTGCGACGACTTATGTTGTAGTCGGTATTGTTAAAACCAGCGGCATTAGCTGTACTTTCGGCGGTGATGTTGAGCAGCGTATCGGAGATAAAATCAGTTTCATCCACGCTAAACTGGATGTAAGCCTTGCTTATAATCGCATTTTCAGGAAAAGTCAGATTAGTGAATCGAATGCCTACTGTCTGTAGCCCATCGTCGAAAACAAGTTCAAGATCTGAACTGTTAATATATATGTCACCGTCTGCCGCCTCTTCTGCATCATCTGTACTGGCAGACACTCGGCGTTGCAGAACATGATTTTCTGTCGCCTCCGCCGGAATCAGCACTGATGATCTCGAAGGGATACTCAGTTCATAGAGCTTGCCGTCATTTTCATCAGACACGTCATCATTGTCTTCACCACGGGCGACCATATACAAATTGGTGATTGAACTGTCTTCGCTACCGGGTGCCAGCGCAAGCCCCGCAGCGCGATTCGCATTGACAGCAGATATATCAATGCTGCGCAGCAGCTCCCCGTTGACGCTAGTCTGAATAATTAAATCACTGCGACCGCCGACGATATAAAGCGAGTTATCAGCTGAATCGAATACAATCCCAGTGGGGGCATCGATACCTAGTACCACGGTATCGAAACTACTCACTAAATCGTCTCCTTTCGCATCATCAAAAAGACCGTTTGCACCGGCCATGATCCTGTAAACTTTATTTTGAGCCGCATCGACTGTAAATAACGAGTCCAGTCCATAAGTCACATCTTCAGGATCCTGACTGCCAAAATGATTGGCGCGAATAAGACCTGTGACATTGTCATCTGCAGTGAGGCAAAGGCCGTCATCCCCGGGATCAACCTCAATAATTGCTCTCTCTCCTGTATCATCAGAAAAAAAGCAGTGGTTATTATCAGGATTAATAGTGATGCCGGTCGGCTCGTCGGAAAACTCCAGCGTCGAAAAAGTCTCAAGGAGATTGCCGTAACGATCTACCTTAAAGACGTTAGCACCCTGAAAAATTTTCATTTCATTGATTTCGGAGTCTGAGATTAAAAAAGCGTCTTGGATAGGAAGGTAGACGATACCTGCCGGATCTGGGGAGGGGAAACTCGCAGTATCAATGGTATTAATCAGCTTAGCCTCTACCTCGTCGGCCATTAATGGCAGGCTAATAATTAAAAGAGAGGCAGTAACTAAGGTTGCAGGGATAAGATAAGAATTGAACCGGCTTGTAATCATAAACGGAACAATAGTAAAAAGTTTTTTTGAGAAGCATTTCATGATGATACCTTCAAATAATCAAAATTTAATATATAACTCCTTACGTTTAATTCAGTCTCAACCGTGAAACTGCCACTGATATTATTATTGATAGGTGGGAAATTATTGCACAAATTTTAGGCATTGCAAAGTTAAAATAAATTTCCCGTCGTTGAGCAGCGAGAGCTTATCCAGTACATGTCAGATCATCACCAATAATTTCAGCCTTTTAATTGGCAAATGCCAAAATGATAATCAACTATAGATGATACATTATGCTTAATGTCCAGCTGAGCGCTATCCACATGATGACGATCAAGGGTATCCCTATTTTTAAGAAATCATTAAAGGTATATCCACCCGCGGTCATGACTAAAAGATTTGTTTTATAAGCCATGGGCGTGGCGTAGCTCATATTTGCACCAAACAAAACGGCTAATACAAAAGGCTCAGCAGGTAAATTTAACTGTTGTGCGATGCCTACTGCAATAGGTGTTCCGATTACCGCTGCTGCATTATTTGAGACTATATTGGTCATAATTGCCATCAGTAACATCAATCCACTTAACATAAAAGTCGTTGAGCTGCCTTGGGTTGCCGAGATAAACAGATGTGCTAGATAAGAAGCGGCTCCGGTTTTTAGTAAAGCCTGGCCTAAAGCCAAAGAGGCCACGACTATTAAGATAACTTGCGTATTGAGTGCATTTGATGCATCTTTCCAATTAATGCATCTTGTAATAAACATCAAAAACACACCTAATGTGGCACTAATTGCTATGGGTAAAATACCCGATGCCGAAGCGGCAACAATCCCAAACATAATAAAAAATGCCCATGGCGCCTGTTTTGTGTGGGTTAAATCAGAAGTGGCATCTAACACTAATAATTCTCTATTTTTTTTCAATTCAAGGATATGCTCACTTTTACCTTGAATCAGTAAAACATCCCCCACTTTTAAATAAATATCCGCCATCCCTTTAAAAAGGGTTTCTGTTTTTTTCCCGGGGCGATGCAGTGCCAAGGCGACAAGGTTATGTCTTTCTAAAAATCGTGTTTGAGAAAGGGTTGTATTGTTTAATCGTGACCCCTGAGAAATAATAACTTCCGCGATTTGCTGCTCTTTTTCCATCAAAGGGTGAGCCTCATCAACTGCCCCCAAGCTAGAATACAAAACCGCACCCAATATGGTTTCAAAACTCTTTAAGTTTTCAGGCGTATCCTCAACCACCAGCATATCCTCAGCTTTTATAATGGTTTGTGAATTTGGTAATAAATAGATATCGCTGCTATTTCGGTGAATTCTCAACACCCTCATCATGCCATCTGTTTTAGCGATTAATTGCTCCAGCGGTTGATCTTCAGACACTGAATCAACGGGAATCATGAGTTTAGCGGTAAAGACTCTCGGTGAAGTATCAGAAAAAGGCGTTTTCCGCTCTTTAATAAAATAGGGAACCACTAACCATAAATAAACCATAGCAAAAGCCCCGGAAACAACCACAGGTAAGAAAAAGTCAAACATCTCAAAGCTTTTTAATCCCATATCAACAGCAACTGAAACAACCAATAAATTTGTAGATGTACCAATAGTCGTACTCATCCCGCCTATTAGCGTGGCAAATCCCATCGGCATCAAGACCTTGGAAGCTGAAGTTTTAGTGCGTATCGAAACCGCCGTCAAAATAGGTAGGAGCAAAATGACAATGGGAACATTATTAACAAAAGCGCTTAAGGTTGCCCCGACGATCAGGGTAAGCAGAAGGGAAAGCTTTGGATGGACACTCCATAACCTGGACAATAATCTGCCAACGGGCTCTAACGCACCGGTTCTGACTAACCCTTGCCCGGCAATCATCAGCGCACAAACAGCGATTAAAGCCTCGTGCCCAAATCCAGAAAAAAAATCTAAGGCGTGAATCTGGATATTTTGATATTGATAGGGGAAAATTGTAAAACCAACGGTTAAAGCCACAATAATAAAAAGACTGGAAGTTTCTAAAGGAATTTTTTCTCTGCTGAAAAGAAAGAGTGCTACAAGGGTCAAAAGCATAACGGCAATCGAATGACTGTTTACAGACGTAACTAATGGCATAGAATACCTTCTGAATTTATCGCTGAAATTCTGACTCGTTTTTATAGTGTAGCTGTAAGCTGTATTTCTTCCCTTATTTTGCCCTGACTAATGCTTTTTATGCGCCTTAGATTCAAATAATAAGCGCATAACTTGGATAGGCAGAACACACAGCAGTTTGAGTTTATTATGCAGTTTTATCCTGCTGATCCGCCGCTTTATCTCTTAGATGTAATTTTCCGCACTGTCCCAGCTCCTCTGTCCATGTTCGTGGTTTGGAAAAATAGAAACCCTGTACAATCTCACAACCCAGGGTTTTAACATGCTCAAAATCCGCTTCAGTTTCAATGTCTTGTACTATAACTTCAAGCTGATAGGCTTTTGCAATCTCAAATATAATATCCAAAGTGGGATTTTCCCCGCGCAGGTATTGAGCAAATTAGTCACAAAGGATCGATAAATTTTTAATCTGCCTAAAGGATAATTAACTCTATGCTCAAATGAAGTATACCCGCTAGCAAAATCATCAAGTTCAATGGGTACACCTAAGGATTTAAGTTGATTGAAGCAGGCAACCACTTGATGATCATCAGGTTTTATGGTTGTACCAACATGCTCCTTAGCGGGGGGAAAAAGATTGTGCCAGGAATCGATTGTTGTTGTAGATATTGAGCTGCGATGAATAATACCTATTGTGCCTTGCGCATAGGAGATACCATATTCACCACAAGCCTGTTGCGATTATTGGCTGTTTACTGCAGGTTATCTATGGGAACAGCCGCTAAAGACTTGAAGAGCAGGAATCTTCAGATGAATCATCACTTTACCATTGAATTAGAAATGGCTTTAGCAATTAAACCTGTGTCAATTGCAATGCTCTTTTTTGTCGTCAGAATATAGACATTACTCGAACTTTCTTTTATCTGTATATAATTTTCTAAAAACAATTTAACGATATCCGGATCAAAATGACTGCCCGACTGCTCTTTAATGTGCTCTAGCACTTTTTCTTCCGGCCATGCTGATTTATAGACACGCGGATGAATAAGGGCATCCCATACATCAATAACAGCGAAAATTCTGGCGGTTATGGGTATTGTTTCTCTTTTTATACCTTGAGGATAACCACTACCATCCCACTTTTCATGGTGGCAATAGGGAATATCTCTACAGGGTTTGAGATAATCAATGTTAGATAAAATATCATGGGCTATTTGCGGGTGCATTTTCATTTCCTGCCACTGCGCAGTATCCAGTTTGCCCGGTTTAGTTAAAATTTCATCACTGATGCCCATTTTACCGATATCATGGAGCATCGCTCCCCACTTAATGTGATTAAGTTCAGCTCGTTCGGTAATACCAAAGAGTTTTGCCAATTCAATGGCCATTGTAGTCACCCGGTCAGTATGATTTTTTGTTTCCTTATGACGCAGATCCATAAGATGAAGCCAGCCACTCATCATTTGTTCATGATTTTTAACTAATTTAGTGTTTACTTCTGTTACCGCATTAATCTTTTTTTTGGTCAGAAAAAACAAAAGTATCGTGGTAATGACAATAAAACCCCATTCTTTAATTTTCTGCGCAACAATAATATCGTCTATATTTTGGAATAAGAACATAACTGCCGAGTCAGACAAAGATATCCATAATATTCCGACTGTCAGATATATCCATACGATTTGATAGTGTGGTTTTAGTTTCATTTAACTCCAGCTACAATTTACAATTTTG
>JBLIEH010000108.1:0-6820 GCA_047632875.1 Psychromonas sp.
AAGTGCTTGTTCACTTTTCCTGCAGCCAGGCCTGTGGATAACTCTGTTAGTTGTTTTGGAGGGAATTTAGGCTGTAACAAAAAAAAAATTAAAATCATTTATTTTCAATATGTTATAAATTGAGTTTAACAAAAAGAAGCACATAAGTAATTTATCGATATGTGCATAACAAAAATATTTTTTAGTTAAACAACATCAGATCACTTTATATGGTTATTGACCGGATTGGCGTACATTTTTAATACTATTTCCTGCAACTCTGGTTTAACAGACTGTAAGCGGGCATTAAAGAGCGCTTTATCTGCCGCATCAATAGTGGATAAATCTTGCTTAGCCGCAATAAAGTTAGAGGAGTGTAAATGATAATTTTTATAAATCTGACGATCTATTTCCTGTGCAACCGTCTCTGCATCGCTAAATTCACCTGTTAGCGGCTTCCCGAAAGCCACATGAACCCGCCCTTTTTGCCCGGTAATGCCTCGGACAATACTTTCAATATCTTCAAACTGTGATTTTTTATACTCACCAAACTCAGCCCGGTCATATAGTTCCTGCGCCTTTTGCTGATCACAGGGGTCAAATTCATAGGAAACGGCAACGGGTACAATATTCAATTTATTGATGTAATCTGAGAAACTTATTTTTTGTTTTTTACCGTTGACGTAAAACATTTTAATAATAGCCGGCTCAGTTTTATCAAAACCATCCTTAGCACGCCCTTCTCTTTGCGCAATCCAGATATTACTTTCACCCTGTAAAGAGCTAAAAATATAATCAGATAACTGACCCAGTGATTTCATCATTTCACGTATCCCCGAGACAGAACGTTTTACAATAAAACTTTTATTCATGCGCATCAAATCGGCAACGTAGGGTTTGCTTAAGAGATTATCGCCAATAGCAATACGCACGGTTTTAAACTTTTCCGAGTATAAAGCCCAATTTACAAAGGCAGGATCCATTGCAATATCTCTATGATTTGAAACAAAAAGATAATTTTTAGTAGGATCAATTTTATCAAGACCAGAATAGGTGAAGCTCGTTGTAGTTGATGCAATCATGTGTTCCATGTAACCGCCGACCACTTTTTGCATCTCATCAATGCTATTAATACCGCCCCATTTATATAAAAAGTAACGGCGCAGTAGCGGTTTTAATAAAAAACCCATAAATTTAGCTATTTTAGAAAAACGAAAACAGATAATCGCATTTATAAACTCATCATTTTTAATAACGCGTTGAATTGCAGGTTGGATTTCATCATCGTTATAAGGACGGATATCGCTAAATTTATCTACTGCGTTGGGCATTTTCATACTCTCTATAAAATATATCGGCGCATTTTACCTTCTTTTAAAGGCTGCAGCGAATTTAATTAATAAGAGTAGGGTTTAATGCTGATGACAATGCGATATATCAAAAAAAACCATATCGCTCATACTAAAAGATATGCTCAAATTACTTGAAGATATTGATTCAGAGACCTACTCAGACGATGGCTAAAGGAACAACATGCTGCTAATGCATATTCTTATAGCCAATCATTCATTTATGCTTGTTAAAATGGCTTGGCTACATCAATAAGGATCAAAGAAAGGCAAATGCATCGCCATAGATATGTTCAACTAAGGCACCTTGTTTGACAAAGTCTTCACGGGCAATTTTTGCCATCTCAAATCGCCCAACAACATAAATATCAAAAGCACTTAAGTCTTTAAATTCATTTAAAACCGCTTGATGAACATAACCCTGATGACCTTGCCACTGCGCTTCAGGCAGCTCAATTACCGGATGAAAATGGATATTTTGATGTTCTTTTGCCCAATTAGATGCTTCATCTTCAAAATAAAAGTGAGAATACTCTTTCACTCCCCAGTACAGATAAACCGGATTTTTTAATTGCAGGTTAACAATTTGCTCGAGCAGTGATTTTACATATGAAAAGCCCGTTCCGCCTGCCACTAAAATAATAGGACGCTCCGAGCTTTCGCGTAAATAGGCAACGCCATTGCCAATTTCAGCATCAACCTGGCCTTCATCCTGCATCTTTTCAATCACCTGCATGGCATAACTGTTTTCTGCTGTCGCCCCTATATGCAATTCTATTTGATTTCCTGTTGGCGCATTCGCTATTGAAAAATGACGTTTATCATTTTCCCCCATCACAATTGAAACGTATTGTCCGGCCTTAAAAGAAACGGGCTCAATGGGTTGCAAAAATACGCGGTATAAAAAAGTATTTAACTTTTCAATGGAAGTGATCTTACAAGTAACAGGTTGCATTAAATTCTCTTTTTAGAATAGGTTCCATAAAAACAGGAATGTAACAAAAAAATAACATATAGATTATGACAGGATATCTAAATCTTGCCAAAGATCATCTATTTTTTCTTTTACTTTTTTATCCATCACAATAGGGACGCCCCATTCCCGGTCCGACTCTCCAGCCCATTTATTGGTTGCATCCAAGCCCATTTTTGAGCCCAGACCAGAAACGGGAGAAGCAAAGTCTAAATAATCAATGGGTGTATTATCGACCATAGTGGTATCCCGAGTGGGATCCATACGGGTCGTAATCGCCCAAATCACATCATTCCAATCGCGCACATTAACATCATCATCGCAAACAATAATAAACTTGGTATACATAAATTGGCGCAAGAAAGACCAAATACCTAACATCACCCGCTTGGCATGACCCGGATAACTTTTTTTAATAGAAACAACTGCCATACGGTATGAACAACCTTCCGGTGGAAGATAAAAATCCACAATTTCAGGAAATTGTTTTTGCAGAATAGGGACAAAGACTTCATTAAGAGCGACACCTAAAATTGAAGGTTCATCGGGCGGGCGCCCAGTATAGGTGCTGAGGTAAATAGGATTTTCACGATGCGTGACATGGGTCACTGTCATTACCTGGAAATCATCAACTTCATTATAATAACCAGTATGATCACCGTAAGGCCCCTCTGGCGCTTCCTCTCCAGGTTGTAGATACCCTTCTAATATTATTTCAGCAGTCGCAGGAATATCCAGATCATTGCTTAAACTTTTTGCCACTTTAGTGCGCGAACCGCGTAATAAACCCGCAAAAGCATATTCCGATAACGTATCTGGGATCGGGGTTACCGCCCCTAAAATGGTTGCAGGATCAGCGCCCAATGCCACAGAAACCGGAAAAGGTTTACCCGGATTAACTTCCTGCCACTCGCGAAAATCAAGCGCCCCGCCGCGATGAGATAACCAGCGCATTATTATCTTATTTTTTCCTAACAACTGCTGACGGTAAATCCCTAAATTTTGACGTTTTTTATAGGGCCCTCTGGTGATGGTTAACCCCCAGGTAATCAAGGGCGCAACATCACCCGGCCAACAGGTCATAATAGGCAATTTAGTTAAATCAACCTGATCACCTTCCATCACCACCTGCTGGCAAGCCGGCGAGCGCACTTTTTTGGTCGGCATATTTAACACTTGCTTAAATATTGGCAGTTTTTCCCATAACGATTTAATCCCTTTGGGCGGCTCAGGCTCTTTTAAATAAGCCAACCACTTGCCAACCTCCTTTAAGGCTTCAACGTTATCCTGGCCCATCGCCAATGCTACACGTTGGGTTGTACCAAACAAGTTAGTCAGAACGGGGGTATCAAAACCTTTCGGGTTCTCAAATAAAAGAGCGGGCCCACCTGCACGTAAAGTGCGATCTGAAATTTCAGTCATTTCCAGGTGAGGATCGATCTCTTGTTTGATACGTTTTAAAAGTCCCCGCTCCTCTAGTTGCTCAATAAAGTCACGTAAGTCATCAAATTTCATAAGGAATCCAATTTATTATGGAAAAAAAACGAAAAAAAACGCTACATAAAAGTAGCGTTTTTTTCGTAATCAAAGCCGATTATTTTGCTTTTTGGTTTTTCATTGCGTCAAAGAAATCATCATTATTTTTGCTTAGCCCCAGCTTGTCAATCAAGAACTCGGTTGCGCCAACTTCGCCCATAGGATGAACGATTTTACGCAGGATCCACATTCTTTGTAGTTCATCTGCTTTAGTAAGCAGTTCTTCACGTCTAGTACCAGAACGAGTGATATCAATGGCAGGGTAAACGCGTTTTTCAGCCAGTTTACGGTTTAGATGAATTTCAGAGTTACCAGTACCTTTAAACTCTTCATAAATAACTTCATCCATTTTAGAGCCAGTATCGATCAGCGCAGTCGCAAGGATAGTTAAACTGCCTCCCTCTTCAACATTACGCGCCGCACCAAAGAAACGTTTAGGACGTTGCAGAGCGTTGGCATCAACACCACCTGTTAGTACTTTGCCTGAACTTGGCACAACAGTATTATAAGCACGCGCCAAACGGGTGATCGAATCAAGTAGAATAACCACGTCTTTTTTATGCTCAACTAGGCGTTTCGCTTTTTCAATAACCATTTCGGCAACCTGCACGTGACGACTTGCTGGCTCATCAAAAGTTGATGCAACCACCTCACCTCTCACTAAACGGCTCATTTCAGTTACTTCTTCCGGACGTTCATCAATCAATAAGACAATTAAGACCGCTTCCGGGTAATTAATACTGAGACTTTGAGCGATATTTTGCAGTAACATTGTTTTACCCGCTTTCGGCGGTGCAACGATCAAACCACGCTGCCCTTTACCAATTGGCGAGACTAAATCCAAAATACGTGCAGTGATATCTTCTGTACTACCATTACCATTTTCTAAACGAAAACGTTCATCGGGGTGTATTGGGGTTAAATTTTCAAAAAGAATTTTATTGCGGGAGTTTTCTGGTTTATTGAAGTTAACTTCAATAATTTTCAATAATGCAAAGTAACGCTCACCATCTTTAGGCGGCCGGATCTTACCATCAACACTATCACCGGTTCGAAGATTGAAACGACGAATTTGGCTTGGAGAGATGTAAATATCATCAGGGCCAGCGAGATAGGAACTTTCGGAGCTTCGTAAAAAACCAAAACCATCTTGCAATATTTCAAGCACACCGGCACCAAAAATATCTTCCCCACTTTTAGCGTGAGCCTTAAGAATTGCAAATATAATGTCTTGTTTTCTTAAACGAGCTAGATTTTCTAGTCCCATTGATTCCCCAAGCGTAACAAGCTTAGAGACAGGTGTATCTTTTAATTCGGTTAAATTCATAAGTTTTTTAGGTATGCAGCTTTGAAGTGAGTGATAAATGAATGATGTCAAGAATAGATTTGTTTGTATTTTGAGCACTAGGGTAGCACTTAATTGTGCGTAAGTCCAGATTGAACATGATGCAGATCACAACTTGTTCAATCTGTATTCAATTTTTAGATATTTGCATCCAAAAATTCAACAAGTTGGGTTTTAGAAAGCGCCCCAACCTTGGTTGCAGCAACTTTACCGTCTTTAAATAACAACAGGGTAGGAATACCACGAATACCAAATTTAGGCGGAGTTGCACTGTTTTCGTCTATATTTAGCTTACCAATAGTAAGTTTACCTGCATATTCAGTCGCAACTTCGTGAAGGATAGGCGCTATCATCTTACAAGGTCCACACCATTCAGCCCAAAAATCAACTAAAACAGGACCTTCGGCATTAACTACGTCATCTTCAAAACTTGCATCACTTAACGTTACGATATTCTCGCTCATTTTTATCTCCATAAAGAATTACTAATAATTAATTACTTTTATGTAAATTAATTTTTGATTTTTGATATTTGAATTGAACACAATACTTATTGTATGTATAAAATGCTATCACTTTCCAATGCCAGAAAAGAATTACTAATAATTAATTACTCTTATATAAATTAATTTTTGATTTTTAATATTTGAACTGAATTGAACACAATACTTATTGTATGTATAAAATGCTATCACTTTCCAATGCCAGAAAAGAATTACTAATAATTAATTACTCTTATATAAATTAATTTTTGATATTTGAATCGAACACAATACTTATTGTATGTATAAACTGCTATCATTTGCAAATGAATAAAACACATCTAACTCAAAAAAAATTTGCAGACCTTCCTTTAGAGAAAAGTCTAATTTCAGGTTTAACGTCGCAAGGTTATGAATATTGTACTCCTATTCAGGCTTTGTCATTGCCGATCACCCTTACCGGGAAAGATATAGCAGGACAAGCTCAAACAGGAACAGGTAAAACACTTGCGTTTTTACCTGCGGTATTTCATCACCTATTAACCAGCGCACAACCTGAAAATCGCCGCAAGAACCAACCTCGGGCTATTATTTTAGCGCCTACACGTGAGCTTGCAATCCAAATACACAAAGATGCAATGGTCCTCGCCAACATATCAAACTTAAGTTTAGGTTTAGCGTATGGCGGCGAAAAAGTTGAAATTCAACGTACCAAGCTGGAAAAAGGCGTTGATATTTTAATTGGTACGACGGGCCGTACGATCGACTTTGTTAAACAAGGAGTGATCGATCTCGGCTCGATACAAAGTGTTGTCCTTGATGAGGCGGATCGTATGTTTGATCTTGGCTTTATTAAAGATATCCGTTATCTGTTCAGACGCATGCCAGAGGCAAAATCGCGTCTAAACATGTTATTTTCAGCCACCCTGTCTCATAAAGTCCAAGAACTTGCTTTTGAGCATATGAATGATCCCGAGCGTATCCAGATTGAACCGGAATTAATGACATCTGCGAATATAACCGAAGAACTGTTTTACCCTTCAAATAAAGAGAAGATGTTACTTTTATTAAGCTTAATAGAAGATGACTGGCCTGACAAAGCGATTGTTTTTGCCAATACCAAACATACCTGTGAAAAAGTATGGGGTTATTTAGC
>JBLIEH010000109.1:0-6819 GCA_047632875.1 Psychromonas sp.
GCTTGCGCCTGCGTTGCAATCGCAGCATCTAATGCGTCGTTGCGTGCTGGTGCAGCCCAGTTCCAAGCAGGACGAGCCACTTCAGAGGCAAATTCTTTAATCGCACTAACAACAACTTGTTGTTGATTGTGACCAAAGACAACCGCGCCTAACATGACATCTTCGCTTAGGATAGCTGCTTCAGATTCAACCATTAATACCGCGTTGTCTGTACCAGATACAACAAGGTTAAGATCACTTGTTTCTAATTCTGTTTTAGTTGGGTTAAGCAGGTATTGACCTTCTTTAAAACCAACACGAGCACAACCGATAGGACCGTTAAAAGGCATACCAGAGATAGAAAGCGCCGCAGAAGTTGCAATCATTGCAACGATATCCGGGTTAACTTCTGGGTTGATTGAAACAACGGTCGCAATCACTTGTACTTCGTTTTTAAAACCAGCAGGGAAAAGAGGACGAACTGGACGGTCAATAAGACGTGCAATTAGCGTTTCTTCTTCACTTGGACGGCCTTCACGTTTGAAGAAACCACCTGGGATTTTACCCGCAGCATAGGTTTTTTCTTGGTAGTTAACAGTCAGAGGGAAGAAATCACGCTCTTGGTTGTCAGCGTTTTTACCAACAACAGAAACGAATACGCAGGTATCGTCCATACTACACATTACCGCGGCAGTTGCCTGACGAGCCATTACGCCCGTTTCTAGTGTTACCGTATGTTCGCCATACTGGAAACTTTTTACAATAGGAGTCATTTTTTTTCCTTTAATAAATTTATATTCTTGTGCTTTTTATCGCGGGGACAGTATACGTCAACCTCTCACTTTTAAAACATTTTTAGTCTGCTTTTTTGAAAATTTTTAAAACAAGTAATATTTATGGTTAGCGCATACCTAGCCAACCCATAGAATTTAAAATCATAAGGCTGGTCATATTTTCAATCCCTGCGCAAACATACCATTGTCGCTAAAGTACCCTGCCCAAACTGCTTGAAGATGTAGATTCAAATAGTTTGGGTATATACTCCGCTTTAACTGTTTTGTAATAAAGACAGTAACTGCAGACACCATTTAATTTCCTTAGCATTAATTGATGAACAAATGACTGAAGCACATATGACCCTGCCTATTCTTTATTCCCTGCGCCATTGCCCCTATGCGATGCGTGCGCGTATTGCGATTTTTAAATCAAAGCAGCCGGTATTATTACGCGCTATTAAATTATCCAACAAACCACCTGAAATGCTTGAATTATCAACCAAAGGCACTGTGCCTATGTTAGTGACATCAACAGGGGAAGTGATTGAAGAAAGCCTGGATATTATGCTAACAGCTTTATCTGCACAGGATCCTCATGATTTGCTGCACAAACAACAAGCGCAAGCACTGCCTGATATGTTGTTATTTATTGAACGCTTTGATGTGCAGTTTAGAGACGCGCTAAATGCCTACAAATGTGCAAAACGTTACCGGGAAAGCAACCTTACTGAGTGCCGACAAGCTTGTGAAGTTTATATTCAAGCATTAGAACAGCGATTAAAAAAACATCGATTTTTAATGTCAGACAAAGAAAGTCTCGTTGATATTGCGTTAATGCCCTTCATTCGCCAGTTTTCCAAGGTAGAAAGACAATGGTATCAACAATCCCCTTACCCACTAGTCAGGGCTTGGCTGAATCAATACTTACAGAGCTCAATGTTTACTAAAGTAATGGCACAACATCCGCTCTGGGTTGAATGCCCTCAAGCAATTATTTTTGGCGATCTGTAGTGCTAGAGGGTCGATATGCGACGGATGTATAATATAAAAAAAGCTAGAAAAAAATCCGGATGTGTGCAGCACATTTGAAGAAGATGACTGGCAAAATTTCAAACAAGTGTAATAGATTAGTTGCAATAGATTAAGTAATGAATTGCTAGAGCGCAACCCAAGCCAGAAACAATGATCTGGCTTTTTTGTTACCTAATTTTAGTCTTTCACTAAACCTGATTTTCGTCTTTTACTAAACCTAGCTTTTTGGCAAGAGGTTCAATCGTCCCACCCTGTAAAACCACCGAAAATAACACCACAAAGAAAACCATATGGATCATTTCAATCGAACCTGCTACACCGGCGGTTGCCGGAATCAACGCAAATACAATGGGGGTTGCGCCTTTTAAACCAATTGAGGAGATAAACAAACGTTTCTTCCAACTAGCTTTAATAAAAGGTAAATAACATAATTGGACCGCTAATGGCCTGACCACAAAAATGAGTAATAAAGCCGGGATTAATGAAATCCAGAAAACATCCATTAAATGTTGTGGGGAAATCTGCAAGCCAATAATAATAAACATTAGCGACTGGGCTAACCACGCGAGGCCATTGTAAAAGTGTTTTGTAACATCTCCCCCTCGTAACAGCTTATTACCTATGATCACGCCAGCAATATACACCGCCACTAAAACGTTCCCCCCCACCACTTTAGTGCCGTAAACGGTAATAATGAAACAGGCGAGAATAAATACCGGAATTAAGCCGTATTCTTCTAATTTGATGAGATTAAGCGCTCGGACACATAACTTACCTAAAACAAACCCAATCAAACTACCAAATAGGATTTGCTGCCCTAATAACATACTGATACTTGCAACGGATGGACCTTCTCCTGAGCTATTTAAGAGAATATCCGTTAACAACACCACCATTAATAACGCCACTGGATCATTGGTTGCAGATTCCAATTCTAAAACTGTATCCGTATTTTCTTTTAACTTTAATTTTTTAGATGATAAAATTGAAAAAACAGCGGCCGCGTCTGTGGATGAAACGACAGCGGCAAACAATAAACAGGTTAAAAAATCAAAATCCAATAAATAATATAAAATCACCGCAAAAAATAGCGTGGTTAAGAGTACGCCAACACTCGATAACATCCCCCCTTCTTTCCAGGCTAATTTAATACTCTTAGTTGACGTATTTAACCCCCCCACAAAGACAATCACATTGAGCGCCATGCCACCAACAAAAGAAGTTAATTGCAGATTATCGTAAAAAAAATCAAACTCACCATTACCAAAAACCAAACCTACTGCCATAAAAATGAGCAGTGAGGGAATACCGACCGTTTTAGAGGGATGGTGCAATAAGATACCGATAGCGACTAAGCTTGCAATACCTATCATTATCATTTCAAAAGACATATTTTCTCCGGTTTAAAAGCCGTGTAATAAAGGTAATTAATTCGATTTGAGATAACTTTAAGTAATTAAAAAACCATTGAGTATAAAAGAATAAAATAGCTTTAATTATACAAAAAATAGGGGCTAATAAACACGTTACAAAGTGATAACAATAAGTCCTTAGATTACCTTAAAACTCACTTATTATGTAATTAAATAATAAGGATAATGCCTGTCAGTTAATAACTGACAGGCATTTATCGAGTATTGCTGTGATAATACAAATCTAAACTTACTTTATCGCTCGAATCCCCCTAAAAACAGATTCTCTGAAATCACAGTTAACAAGAAAAAACAATCAGTTGGATCAATAATAAAACTCACAAGGAAGCATTGTGATAATATCTATTTCACTCTATATTCAAACCATTTATTTACTAATACATAAGAGCCTTAAATGACGGTATACGCCACTCTATGTTTTCTAGCCGCAGCGGCGATGTTAATTACATTCTTAAACAGTAAGATAGGTAAGATGCAAAATACTATTGCTATTACCGCAGGCTCCTTGATCTTATCTTTACTCATTGTTATTGCTGGTAAAAATGGCTTCTCTCCATTACAGGACATTGCTTCGGAGCAGCTTGCTAAAATTGATTTTCACAGTTTTCTGCTAAATGGAATTTTGGGTTTTTTATTATTTGCAGGTGGCTTAGGTATTAAGCTTGGGAATATCAAAGATCAAAAATGGGAAATCGCCGTATTAGCTTTAGGTGCTACTTTATTTTCGACCTTTTTTATCGGTTATGTGCTGTTTTATATCTGCCTATATTTAGACTTCCAATTCGATCTTGTCTACTGTCTGTTATTTGGCGCGCTGATCTCCCCTACCGACCCTATTGCAGTACTTGCGATCGTTAAGAAGCTTAATGCGCCAAAACGTATCTCGACACAAATTGAAGGCGAGTCATTATTCAATGATGGCTTCGGCTTGGTTATTTTTGTGACGCTTTACAGCATCGCATTTTCAGATATCCAACCGACCGCTTTAAGCATTACAGAATTATTTTTACATGAAGCCATAGGCGGAATTATATACGGACTGGTATTAGGTTTAGTGTTCCATTATTTAATCAGTGCAACCAATGATCACTCGATGGAATTATTGCTCACTATCGGTATCCCCAGCGCGGGTTATGTTTTTGCTGCTATTATCGGCGTTTCGGGACCCCTTGCTATGGTTGTCTCAGGTATCATGATTGGCAACTGGACACGTATTAATGGCTTTTCCAAAGAAAGTATAAAACTGCTCGACCATTTTTGGGAGCTGATTGATGAGTTTTTAAATGGTCTTCTTTTTCTACTGATTGGGTTAAGTATGTTGGGCTACAGCTTCCATCAGGAAGATTGGATTTTAATGGTGATTGCTGTCCCACTAACGTTAACTGCACGCTATCTGAGTATTAAATTCTCTTATCTGGCTTTCAATCGATTCCGTCAATATAACCCTTACTCAGTAGCAGTATTAACCTGGGGAGGCTTGCGTGGTGGATTGGCATTAGCGATGGCGATGGCTATCCCTGCAGGTATTATGATTATTCCGAGCAAAAACATAGATGTGCGCGAAATCATCCTAGTGATGACCTACTCAGCAGTGTTCTTTTCCATTTTAGTACAAGGTTCAACCATCACGCCGCTGATTAATAGAGCGAAAGCATGGCAAGAAAAACAAAAATAGTTATTAATAAGTCGCAGAGGCTTTGATTTGGTAGTCGCTGGTGTGTAGGATTTAAAAATAGTTTTCTTATACCAATCAGCTAGTTATCTATATTTTTAATACGGATAGTTTGCTATCGACTTTATGACAGGCACAAAAAAAGAGCCATATGGCTCTTTTTTTAAATTATGTTTAAGTCGAAATTAACGACGTAGACCTAATTCAGCGATTAATGCTGTGTAAGCAGCAACATCTTTACGCTTTAAGTAGTCAAGTAATTTACGACGTTGACTTACCATGCGCAGTAGACCACGACGGCTGTGGTGATCATGGATGTGCTCTTTAAAGTGGCCTTGAAGGTGGTTGATTTGTACTGTGTATAAAGCAACTTGAACTTCTGAAGAACCAGTATCGTTTTCTGAACGACCAAATTTAGCTACAATCTCAGCTTTCTGTTCTGCACTTAGTGACATAACATACTCCGATATTTTATGGTTATCTGTATAACCGATTTAAATTAGTACCGCCAATCACTAATTCAGCGGTACAGTGAACGGCGGATTTTACGGAGGATTGCCCCATTAAGCAATACTTATTGCGTGTAAATTTTATTAAAAATGATTATCCGCCCAACAATAATTTATCGTCGTCTAACTCTTCACCATCGGTGCGTGCTTTAGCAAATAGGTCAAGCAGATCTTTAACTTGATATTTAGCCCGCTCAGCCCCCTCTAAATCAAAAATAATCTTACCTTCATGAAGCATAATGGTACGTGAGCCATGGTCTAAAGCCTGGCGCATGGAATGGGTCACCATCATCACGGTTAAGTGTTTTTCTTTAATAATTTGTGATGAGATATCCATAATTAATGCCGCCGTTTTTGGATCCAGCGCCGCGGTATGTTCGTCCAATAACAAAATACTACTTGGCTGCAGTGCCGACATCAGTAAGCTTACGGATTGGCGTTGTCCGCCCGACAAAAGTCCCATTTCACTGTCCAGACGATCTTCCAGGCCCAGGTTTAATCGACTTAACTGCTCTCGAAAAACACCACGCAATTTATTGTTTAGGGCAAACGCGAGCGTACCGCGCTTCCCCCGCCCATAGGCAAGTGACATATTCTCTTCAACAGTTAAGTTACCACAGGTACCCGCTAAGGGATCTTGAAAGACCCTGGCAATATCTTTAGTACGGGCAGTGGCAGGCAACTTGGTTACATCCCTATCACCAAAATAAATTTTACCTTGAGTTGATTTGATATCACCGGCAATGGTATTGAGTAATGTAGATTTACCCGCACCGTTTGAACCGATCACAGTGACAAATTCACCCGATGGGATGGTAAGGTCAACGCCCAGCAATGCTAGTTTTTCTGTCGGCAAACCATGGTTAAAGGTGACGTGTAAGTTTTCACAGCGGATCATATTTGCTCCTTGATGGCGCGTTTCTCTTTCCATTCATTACGTAATTTAGGAAATACCAATGCAAGAGCAACCAGTACCGCGGTAATCAAGTTTAAATCAGAGGCTTGGAAACCTAAGAAATCGGCATTTAAGGCCATTGATACCGCAAAACGATATAAGATAGAGCCGACAATACAGCTCATTACAATCACCAGCATCGAACGACTCGCGAACAGAGATTCACCGATAATCACCGCAGCTAAACCAACGACGATAGTGCCTATTCCCATGGTTGAATCAGCAAAACCATTGGTTTGTGCAAACAGCGCGCCGGCAAGTCCTACCAAACCATTAGACAGCGCTAACCCCACATAAACTTTCTCGGTGACAACGATACCGTTGGCTTGTGCCATACGTTTATTAGAGCCTACCGCGCGCATCGCCAAACCATATTGGGTATGCAGGAACCAGGCGACCAACAGCCCGCCAACAATGGCGCAGACAGCCACAAAGATAACCTTCATATACATATCGGGCAAAC
>JBLIEH010000110.1:0-6803 GCA_047632875.1 Psychromonas sp.
CGATCGACAAAATTAAGCGCAGACAGTAAACCGGCAAAGATTAAATTAAAAATAATTTACTATAATTAATAGCGATAAACTTTTATTTTTTGCACTTTAAATTTAAACCTTCAGCTTGCGTTCATCTTTGACTCTTTATAATGCTCCTCGTCATAATCAGAGTTTGGAGGGCATATGAAAAATTTCACTAAAAACTGTTATCGCTCATGTATTGTCGCACTACTGAGCTTAATTGCTTTGCCGACAGTGTTGAGTAATAAGGCTAATGCTGAAGATTTATATGAGCAACAGACTCCCTTCAGTGAAGCTGAACTTGCACAGATTTTGGCGCCTATTGCCTTATATCCGGACAGTTTATTAACCCATATCTTAATTGCTTCAACCTACCCGCTTGAGATAGTGCAAGCCAACCGCTGGCGTACCAAAAACAGCCATTTTGATGCCAATCAGGCCATAAAAAGAGCCGCAGATAAAAATTGGGATCCGAGTGTTAGCGCACTATTGGCTTTCCCTAATCTGCTTGCAAGACTCAGTAATGATTTAGTTTGGACGCAAAATCTTGGCACGGCCTTTTTACAGGATGAAGCTGCTGTGCTGGCCAGTATTCAGTCATTAAGGCAGCAGGCGGATCAGGCTAATAGCTTATCTGAGCTGGAAAACATGTCCGTTATCCATATTGATAATCAAATTATCATCGAATCTGCCCATAACGGGATTATTTACGTACCCTATTATGATCCAAGGATCGTCTATGGTCACTGGCATTGGTATGGTTACCCGCCTGTATATTGGGCCCCTTCTCCCTATTATAAACGCCGTAGCCATGCTTATTTTTATTGGGGTAGCGGCGTACAGATTAGCTTCAACTATTACTTCAGTACCTTTAATTGGCACAAACGTAATGTCATCGTTGTTAACCATCACAACTCCCAGACTTATCGCCCCCGAGGACGAATTATCACTAGCAATGGCGCTCACCGTTGGCAACATAAAGCACAACCTTACTCTCGTGCGCATCTAAAACGATCTGATGGTCAGCGCTACCCAAGCCGCGTGCAGTCTAAAAATGTACAAAGCAAAAGACGTGATCAACTGTTCGATAAAAAAATCAATCAGCAGGAGAACAAGCGCCAACAAAGGGATAACAAAAGCAACCCTAATAAGCTCCGTAGCAGCAGTCAATTAGAGCAGCAACTTAAACAACCCGCCAGTCAGAGAAAGAGCGAACAAGCGATTAATAATAGGGTTAACATCAATCAGCAGGAGAACAGGCGTCAATTCATTGATAAAAAAAACAACCAGCAGGAGAACAGGCGTCAACTCATTGATAAAAAAAAACACCAGCAGGAAAATAGGCGCCAACAAAGGGATAACAAAAGCAACCCTAATAAGCTCCGTAGCAACAGTCAATTAGAGCAGCAACTTAAACAACCCGCCAGGCAGAGAAAGAGCGAACAAGCGATTAATAATAGGGTTAACATCAATCAGCAGGAGAACAGGCGTCAACTCAGTGATAACAAAACCACCCAGCGGGAAAACAGGCGTCAAATCATTGATGAAAAAAACAACCAGCAGGAATATAGACGCCAACAAAGGGATATCAAAACCAAGCAACGGGAAAATAGGCGCCAACCCAAAACGCAGGAGTCAGCAGAACGCTAAAGATTCTTTCAAATGTGCTAAATTTTACAATCGCAATGACTGGCTGTTGCAATTGAAATAATAACCTATAATTCTCATAAATATAGGTTATTATTAAAGTGATATCAAAGCCATATAATTAAATATTTTCTTATTAAAGTTCTACGCATCATCTAAAAACAGGAAGCAAATAATGAACAAAAAATCAGTTACCGCATTAATGGTTATTACACTTTTAACCGGGTGTGTAAATCGTCAAAATGCAACAACAGGTGAACAAGAAATGAATACCGCGACAAAATCTGCTTTTGGTGGCGCAATTGCCGGAGCGCTTGCGGGTGCTGCGACAGGTAAAAAAAATGGCGCTTTATTTGGCGCGGTTGGTGGTGCAGCTATCGGTGGCGGCATAGGTTATTACTTTGATCAACAAGAAGCCGCATTACGCAAAGAGTTATTAGATTCCGGGGTGCAGGTCAAACGTGTTGGCGAAAATGAACTGCAGCTTATTATGGCGCATGGCATTGGTTTTGACACAGGGAGTTATCAATTAAGCGGCAGCATTTTTTCAACTTTAAATTCCGTTGCAAAAATACTTAATGAATATCCTAAATCATCACTACGAATCATTGGCCATACCGACAGTGTTGGCAGCTCAGAGTCAAACTTAACCCTTTCTGAGCGTCGTGCGGAATCGGTGTCTAATCAACTTATGCAGCACAACGTAAAATCGGGTCGCCTAAGTACATTAGGCTATGGCGAACGCCGTCCGATAGCAACGAATGATACTGCTTCAGGCCGTTCGGCTAACCGTCGTGTTGAAATTAATATTATAGCTAATTAGGATTTTTGATCTTTTCGCTATTATGATTTAAAAAAACCAAGTGAAATTATAATTTTAAGATCTGCCCCTGCCAAGCTAACGCAGTATAAGCAGATTATTGCCTCCCGTTACCCCATGGGAGGCAAATTCTCTGTTTAGAAATAAACATGTTTGCCTAGCCCTTCCGGGATAGCAGCAACTCTTTGTATTCCTGTAATTTCGCATCGGCTTGGTTACCAAATAAGATCTGGCAAGCCTCCTGCAGACCTGGCGCAGAAAGAATATCCTGCACCGGTACTACTAATGCTATTTTAGAACGACGGCGTAAGAAATCATCTAACTTAATGATCATTTCACGCTGCGCAGCGTGTTCAATCTCCACCCGCAGATACTCTGAGTTTTCAATTAACAATTCAGCTTTTTCAGGATCTTCCCTGATACTCTCCAACATATTAATCGCATTACGGCCATAGCGACGCCAGAATCTTGTGGTTAAGGGTTCTGAAGAAGATGCCGGGGTTAAATCGTCAAATCCCATTAACTGCGCCCGGTGCATAAATTCCCGCTTGATCGCCAGATCCGGTTCGCCGTACCACTGATAATTTGGGTAGGGTAGTTTAATGCCAAAACTTTTAACAATAGACGCAACTTCATCGCCAACATTAATGCAATCCGTCAGCTTACCACCGAAGATGGACAGATAAGCACTGTCGGCATTAATATCAATAGCATGTTTCCGAGACAGTTTGACCCAGTCTGCCTTGCCGCCTTTACCTTTAATGGCAAGAGGTCGGACTCCGCACCGTTCGGCGATCACATCCTTTAGCGTTAGGGGTTTATCCAATTTAAGCAACTTATTAGCATTTTCCAGGACAAATTTTCTATCTTGCTCGGTCACCTTTGCATAAGGACTTTCTACCTGAGTATCGGTTGTACCAATACAGGTTTTGGGTCCCATAGGAATAACAAAAAAGAGCCTGCCGTCATCGGCGAAGAAGGTCAATATTTTGTTACTTTCAGTTATCCGGTCAACAATTAAATGGATCCCTTTTGAGAATAGATGGTGATGTTCAGTGTGCTCATTATTGATTTTATTAAGCGGATCAACAAAAGGTCCGCAGGCATTGATTAATGCCTTAGAGTGGATAGTGAACTGTTCACCGTTAATAGCATTGCGGACCTTGGTTACCCAGACACCCTCTTTTCTGGTAGAGCCGAGCGACTCAATATAATTTGCGGCAATACAGCCATAACTCATACTGGAGCGAATAAAACCAAAGGTAAAACGGGAGTCATTATCGGGCAAGTAAGCGTCGGAATATTCGAAACCGCCACTGACAAGTGAAGTGTTAATCACTTTTTCCATTGATTTAATTTTCGATACACTAAGATAATTGGGCATTTTGGTGAAAAAACGGCCCATCAGCCAATATAAAAGACTACCGAGAAAAATAAAAAAAGGTGGAAAGCGAAAGCCCTTTTGGATAGTGGTTAAGAAACGAATTTCTTTAACCGATGATGGGTAACTGCGCATCAAGTGGTTACGACTTTTACACAATTTACTGACTAACGAAAATTCATAACTTTCCAGATATTTAATCCCTCCCCAGGCTAAATTTGAAGAGTTAGAGCTGGTGCAACCGGCAAAATCCCCCTTATCAATCAAAGCCACTTTCACCCCTTTGGCAGAAAGGGAAGCGGCAGAAACAGCACCATTAATTCCCCCGCCAATAACCAGGACATCAAAGATTTCATTCGGCAGTTTCTGAAGATTAGTTTCCCTAAGATCGCTCATTTTTTTCCTCTATTTTCTATAACTGCCGCTAGGCTGGTTATTAAACTGAAAGTCACTAATGCCGTTAACTGCTTTAAAATCGAATCAAAAAACAACTAATATAAGCCTCAGGTGACTAGCTTACATGGGCACTCTCTGCCCATACAAACTCGGATTAACGTATTTTTCATGCTGTTAAAAGCAAAATATCAGCGTCTACAAATAGTTTAGCTGAGTTACAATAACAGTGAACTGATTATGAAAAAAAAAGGACAACTAAAACATTTGCTTACAATAGAGCGGTACAATCAAAGAATTACTTAGAGACAGATGAACCACTTACTCACAGATAAAAATGCGAATCGGTATTTGAAAAAAGCAGAGCACTGTCTACTGCCACTTATCTGCAATGGTAAAGAGGCAGGAGCAATATAGACTCAAACTACTGAAGGGCCGTATCTAAGTTTCCCCGGATGCTGGTACAAGACAGAAAAACAACATTTAACGTAAAGGTAACGCTAATGATCACAGTCTAAAACATGAAGATAACAGCTATCTTAAATTTATTACTTTTAATGTGTTTATTTTTTAACCGCCTATTGACTTTCATATTAGATTCTATAAAGTACACATCAGCAGGAAAGAAAGCCTTTTGTTTACATTCTCCATTTCGTTGTTTTATTAATAATACCTCGCTCTGTAGTTTTTAAGTTCCAGTCTGTTTTTACGCTATTCATGTCTTTTAAAGACACTTTTATTAAAATTACAGGGTATTATTATTATGTCTAAAGTTCAAGGTACAGTTAAATGGTTCAACGAGTCTAAAGGTTTTGGTTTTATCGAGCAAGCTTCTGGTCCAGATGTATTCGCTCACTTTAGCGCTATCTCAAGCGAAGGTTTCAAAACTCTTGCTGAAGGCCAAAAAGTAGAATTTACTATTACTCAAGGTCAAAAAGGCCCGAACGCTGAAAACATCGTAGCTATCTAGTTTGCTGTGATATTTTAGCTTCTATAAGCTGAGTAATATTTAAGAATGGTAAACCTTCACGGGTTTGCCATTTTTTTTGTTCATTTTAAAATAGAATTCTTCATTGCATAAATATACATAACCCCTTCAGCCAGCTATAAATAGCCTTGTCTGATACTAAGCCGCACAAATATCTGATCAATCTTGCTGGTTAAAATAAACATCATGTCGTTGTTTTCATTCGTATTAACCTACAATCACGCAATCCAAGACCTTGCCAGCATGCATTTTCCCGTGACACTTTAGAGCATTTATTAATGTGAATTGACGAAGGAGGTTTTACTACCGGCTCTAAATTCCCACAAAAGCTGTTCAGGTAATAAAGAGAGGGCTTGATAGCACTTAATAGCGACAAGCTGGGAATGTGCAATGCAAAAAAGCAAAAAACCCGCTACAACAAAAAGTAAGCGGGCCACTGTATTCTGATTTTAAGCGTTGTTATTACTCAAAGAGTCAAAACCCGCCCCCTTTAAGGCAGATTTTGCATAAAACACCGCACTAAGCAGATGCAAGTTCGTCCTCGGCTTGAGACAGTAAAGCAAACTCCTCTTCGGCGGTTGTTGCAACTAAGTTGTTACGACCAATGAAGAAATAGTAAGCCATACCGACAGCAAATAGCGCCAGTGTGAAAAAGAACGCGCGAACGTCATAGGCATACACGCCGGACAGAGCTACTAAAGACAGAACAAAAGAAATGCCGGAGGTCACAATACCACCCGGTGTTTTATAGGGACGCTTGAGTTCCGGCTGCTTAATACGCAGTAGGATGTGGCTTCCTGACATCATCGCATAGGATACCGTAGCACCAACAACCGCCATGGATAGGATCAGATCACCTTCACCCGTCAGGGAAATCACAAATCCCAAAATACCGGGATAAACTAGTGAACGTACCGGTACTTTACGCTTGCTGGTTAATGATAAGTTTTTCGGTAAATATCCGGCTCGAGAGAGCGCAAACACCAAGCGACTGTAACCGTAAATAATAGAGAAAAACGATGCGATCAGTCCTGCCAGACCCAATACGTTAACCATAGTGGCAACATTATTGTGGCCGGTCATATTCAGCGCATCCACCAGCGGAACCGCACTTTCACCCATCACTTGAGCACCGGCAGCACCAGTCACCAGAACGACAACCAGAACAGCAGTAAACAACAGGAAAATCATCGCAGCAATAATACCTTTGGGCACATCTTTGGCCGGATCTTTGGCTTCTTCGGCCGCTAAAGGCACGCCTTCAACCGCAAGGAATAACCACATGGCAAATGGCAGTGCTGCCCACACGCCGTAATAACCCATTGGCAGGAACTCTGTTCCATTAAGAGCAGGTTCAATATCAAACAGACGCGCCGCATCAAACTCCGGCAGTAATACCACAGCCGTTGCAATAATAGCTAATACCGCAAGTCCACTGATCACCATCATCACTTTCAGGGCTTCACCCGTGCCGAAAATATGAATACCCACAAAAATCAGGTAAAACAAAGCGTAAACTATTGGCCCGTCAATGCCGATCAGCTCATTAACCGCGGAGCCGA
>JBLIEH010000111.1:0-6802 GCA_047632875.1 Psychromonas sp.
CTTTTCTGGATTTGTTTTTAAAATCCAAGCAAATATGGATCCTAAACATCGTGATAGGATTGCCTTTATGCGTGTTTGTTCAGGAAAATATGAAAAAGGCATGAAAATGTATCATGTCCGCACCGGGAAAATGGTCAGCATTTCTGATGCGGTTACCTTTATGGCGGGCGATCGAACCGCCACGGAAGAGGCATATTCCGGTGATATTATCGGCTTACACAACCACGGTACCATTCAAATAGGTGATACCTTCACCAGTGGTGAAACGCTTAAATTCAGCGGTATCCCTAATTTCGCACCAGAAATGTTTCGCCGTATTCGGTTGATCGATCCTCTCAAACAAAAACAGCTATTAAAAGGCTTGATGCAGCTTTCTGAAGAGGGGGCAGTACAAGTTTTCAGACCGCTGCGCAGTAATGATTTAATCGTCGGTGCTGTTGGTGTGCTGCAATTTGAAGTTGTTGTGCAACGTTTAAAATCGGAATACAAAGTGGATGCTATTTATGAAGGGATCAGCGTTGCAACGGCTCTCTGGGTTGACAGTGAAAACCCGGTTAAAATGGCTGAATTTGAGAAAAAAGCTTACGACAATCTAGCCTTAGACGGCAGTAATAACCTGACCTACATTGCGCCGACTATGGTCAACCTTAACCTTGCTATCGAACGTTATCCGGCTGTCAGCTTTAGAAAAACGCGCGAGCATTAATTCACTTCCTTTATTCTGAGGGCTATTTTAAGGTGCCTTGAAAGGGCATCTGTAAGTGCTTTTCATATTACAGGCATAAGCGCAACCGTTGCGTTTATGTCTTTCTTTCCCTTATTTAATTTACTGCCTATAATGAAAATTTATCCTCATCAATGAGAACTCATGTTTATAGATAGTCACTGCCATCTAAACTTTGCCTGTTTTGATATTCAACGCGACATGTTGTTACAAAAATTACAACAAAATGACATTACCAAAGTGATTATTCCTGCGACCCATAGGGCGCAATGGAGTCAGATCAGCAAGTTATGTGAAAACCATTCTAATTTGTATTATGCCTTAGGCTATCATCCGCATTTTCTCGATTATTTTGAGCCGGGTGATTTAGAATATTTACAAACCCTGCTTGAAAATAAAAATGCGCGGTGTGTTGCTCTGGGCGAAATTGGCTTAGACAAATTTGCTAAAACAACAATGCCGGTTCAAGAGTCTATTTTTATAGCACAGTTAGAAATAGCACAACAACTTGCATTACCGGTTATTATACACGTTGTTAAAAAACAGGGCCGGGTGCTGGAAATATTACGGCAGTTAAACTTTACGCAGGGAGGCGTTTATCATGCTTTTTCAGGAAGCGAAGAGGTGGCTTTAGACTTTATCAAATTAGGCTTTAAAATAGGGGTTGGCGGGGTGATTACTTATCCAAATTCGGTCACCACGAAAGCAACAATCTCGCGTTTGCCGCTTGATTCATTAGTGTTAGAGACCGATGCGCCGGATATGCCTATCTACCGACAGGAGCAGCAATACAATACACCGCTTAATTTGTTGCATATCTTTGAGTCGCTGGTGAGTTTACGGAGCGAATCAAAAAAATGTTTAGCCTCGCAACTTTATATAAATACTCGTTCATTATTTTCGTTAGGCAATGACTAAAGCTTAAAATTACCGTAAAATGGACGTTAATCCAGATACTACAAACACAAAAATTGTGTCAAAAAAGGTAATTTTTAATGGTTCAATATCCAATGACAGCTAATGGTGCTGCTAAATTACGTCGCGAATTAGAGCAGTTAAAAACAGTCACTCGTCCTGAGATTGTTAAGGCAATTGCGGAAGCGCGTGAGCACGGCGATTTAAAAGAAAATGCTGAATATCATGCGGCGCGTGAACAACAAGGTTTTTGTGAAGGACGTATTCAAGATATTGAAGCTAAATTATCCAATGCACAAATTATCGATATCACTAATATAAAAAATAATGGCAAGGTTATTTTTGGTTCGACAATCACTATTGTCAATGTCGATACCGACGCAGAAGTGTCTTATAAGATTGTGGGTGATGATGAAGCGAATATAAAGATCAATTTAATTTCAGTTAGCTCACCGATTGCACGTGGTTTGATTGGAAAAATGCTCAATGATGAAATTTCAATAGTAACCCCTGGTGGAACTATTGATTATGAAATTATCAGTGTTCAATATATTGCATAATTTTATCAAAAAACACAAAAAAGCCCAGTAAAACTGGGCTTTTTAATAATATTTACGAAAAATTATTTACGTGGAAGCTCTATTTTTTTATCTTCACTTGGTCGGAATAAAACCACAATATGGCCGATTTTAGTGATGTTAAGCGCTTCAGTTTCACGCACAATAGCATCAATAATAAGCTGTTTCATTTCGCGATCATCGGTCGCAACTTTAATCTTGATAAGTTCGTGGTGGCTAAGTGCATTTTCTATTTCAGCTAATACGCCTTCCGTTAAGCCGTGTTGTCCTAATAGAACAACTGGTTTTAAGCTATGGGCAAGGCCTTTTAAGTATTGCTTTTGTTTATTTGATAATTTCATGCATATTTCTTTCATTAAGGGTTGAAAACAAGGCATTCTACCCTTAAATATTAACCTTTACTATTTTGATTGTTATTTATCCCTGTTTATTATTTTGAAAGACAGGAGATAACAACCTTAAGGAAAAAATTGATGGCACAAAAAGACCATCCGAACGGACCTAAAAAAAGTGCGTCGGCAAGCTCCAAGAGGTGGATGCATGAACATGTAAATGATTTTTATGTAAAAGAGGCCACTAAAAAAGGATTACGTTCTCGTGCCGTATTCAAACTGGAAGAGATCAATAAAAAAGACAAATTAATTCGTTCTGGCATGACGGTTGTTGATTTAGGGGCTGCACCGGGAAGCTGGTCACAGTGGGCTGTAGATACTGTTGGCTTAAAGGGGAAAGTGATTGCCTGTGATATTTTACCCATGGATTCAATTGCGGGTGTTGATTTTTTGCAGGGTGATTTTCGAGAAGAAAATGTTGTAAATGCTTTGCTGAGCCGCATTGCGGGCAATAAAGTGGATGTGGTGCTCTCTGATATGGCACCCAATATGACCGGTACAGTGGGTATCGATCAGCCTAAATCAATGTACCTTGTTGAGCTTGCTTTGGAAATGTGCCGGGAAGTGTTAGTTAAAGACGGCAGTTTTGTCGTTAAAGTATTTATGGGGAGTGAATTTGATCTATTTATGAGTGAAGCGCGTAAATGCTTTAAATCGGTAAAAACCCGCAAACCTGACTCATCTCGCTCAAGGTCACGGGAAGTGTATGTTGTTGCAACGGGTTATAAAGAGCAATAATGATTGCGGCTTGAATTGTAGAGCCACTGTCCCAATTTATTTACAATGATTACGGCTTGGATTTTAGGGCCACTTTCATTAGTATTAACAATGATTTCGACTTGTATTGAAAGTCACTGTCACTAATTATTAACAATGATTTTGCGTGGTTAGACTCAGTAACAGAATGCGCTAAGTATATTTACTAGCGACACTTTTTAAACTGTAGTAATCTATATTTATATTTTATATTTATTAACAAGAGGTTTACATCTTGAACGATATGGCAAAAAACCTGATATTGTGGTTAGTCATCGCAGTAGTATTGATGTCTTTATTCCAAGGGTTCGGAAAAGACGATGCAAAACGGGCTCAAATAGACTACACAACATTCGTAAAGGAAATTAATCAGGGGCAAATCCAGCAAGTTCAAATTGATGGAGAAGTGGTTAAAGGGCTGAGAAATAATCAAACGCCTTTTGTTACTTATATTCCATCGCCGGATCTGGATCTCTTGAATGATTTAATTAAACATAATGTATTGGTTGAAGGCACGCCTCCAGAAGAAACAAGCTTTTTAACTTCTATTTTTGTTTCCTGGTTCCCGATGTTGCTATTAATCGGCGTCTGGGTTTTCTTCATGCGTAATATGCAAGGTGGCGGTAAAGGCGGTGCAATGTCCTTTGGTAAAAGTAAAGCCAAGTTGATGGGCGAAGACCAAATCAAAACAACCTTCGCCGATGTGGCTGGTTGTGATGAAGCCAAAGAAGATGTTAAAGAATTAGTTGATTACTTAAAAGATTCAACGAAATTTCAAAAATTAGGTGGTCGTATTCCAACGGGTGTCTTACTTGTCGGACCTCCGGGCACAGGTAAAACACTGCTTGCAAAAGCCATTGCCGGTGAAGCTAAAGTGCCTTTTTTCTCCATATCGGGTTCCGATTTTGTGGAAATGTTTGTCGGTGTTGGGGCATCACGTGTGCGTGATATGTTTGAGCAGGCTAAAAAATCGTCTCCCTGTATCATCTTTATTGATGAAATTGATGCCGTAGGTCGCCAACGTGGTGCAGGTGTGGGTGGCGGTAATGATGAGCGTGAGCAGACCTTAAACCAAATGTTAGTTGAAATGGATGGTTTTGAAGGTAATGAAGGTATTATTGTTGTTGCCGCAACCAACAGACCAGATGTACTTGATCCTGCGTTATTAAGACCTGGCCGTTTCGATCGCCAAGTTGTTGTATCGTTACCGGATGTGCGTGGCAGAGAACAAATTTTAAATGTTCATATGCGTAAAGTTCCTCTAGCTGATGATGTTAAAGCAAGCGTTTTAGCGCGTGGCACACCGGGGTTTTCTGGTGCTGATCTGGCCAATTTAGTGAATGAAGCGGCACTGTTTGCGGCGCGCAGTAATAAGCGCACCGTCAATGCAGAAGATTTCGAACAGGCCCGTGACAAAATATTAATGGGCGCAGAACGCCGCAGCTTAGTGATGACGGAAAAAGATAAAGAATCAACCGCTTATCATGAAGCGGGTCATGCAATTGTGGCTAAATTAGTCCCACAGCATCATCCTATTCATAAAGTGACTATCATCCCTCGCGGACGCTCATTAGGGGTTACTCAGTTTTTACCTGAAGGTGATCAGATCAGTCAAAATCGTACTGAGCTCGAAAGTAGTATTTCTGTTGCTTACGGTGGCCGTATCGCTGAAGAACTTATTTATGGTCTTGATAAAGTGTCAACCGGCGCATCACAGGATATAAAACAAGCTTCTGCGATTGCTCGTGCGATGGTGACAGAATGGGGTTTCTCAGAGAAATTAGGCCCTATTTTATTAGCTGTAGATTCCAATACGTTACGCTCTAATCTTCTTTCTCCTGAAACAGGGAAAGTTATCGATGAAGAAGTTAAATTCTTTATTGAAAAAAATTACGAAAGAGCAGAAAAAATCTTAACCGACAATATCGACATATTGCATGCAATGAAAGATGCATTAATGAAATATGAGACCATTGATACTGCTCAGGTTGATGATTTGATGGCGCGCATTGAGGTTCGTCCGCCATCGGATTGGACAGACGAGGCTGAAATTGTGGCAGAAAAAGCCATTGTTGAGGAAGATACTGTTAAAGCACCGGCTGACGTAGATCTCAGTAAAGAAGATCAACCGTCTGAGGTCGATCTAAGCAAAGATGATACAAGCGCTGAAGTTATTGAAAAAACGTCTGAGGACGAAAAAGATAAATAATAATCAAAGCGGATTTATTGTATAAATTGTCATTAAAAAAACCTAAGCTTGCTTAGGTTTTTTTGTTCGTGTAATGGGGTACTATGCAGCTAATAAGCGGCACTAAAATTCTCGACTTGAGCGAGCCTAAGATCATGGGGATTTTAAATGTAACGCCGGATTCTTTCTCCGATGGCGGCTGTTTTTCAAATATCGACAATGCCTTTAAGCAAGCTCAAAAAATGCTTGAACAAGGTGCAAGTATTTTGGACATCGGCGGTGAGTCAACCCGTCCGGGGGCAATTGAGGTTAGCGAACAGCAAGAGTTAGATCGCGTGATACCGGTCATTGAAAAAATAAATCAACATTTTGATTGTTGGATTTCCATTGATACAAGCAAAGCTAAGGTGATGCAGGCAGCCGTTAATGCAGGGGCTGATCTGATTAATGATATTCGTGCTCTGCGCGAAGATAACTCACTGGAGGTTGCGGTTAAAGCGAATGTGCCAGTGTGTCTGATGCATATGCAGGGTCAGCCAAGAAGCATGCAAAGCGCCCCTGAATATGGGAATGTGATTGAAGAGGTAAAAACTTTTTTGTTACAACGCGCTGAGACTTGTCTTAATGCCGGTATCAAAAAAGAAAATATTATTTTAGATTTAGGGTTTGGTTTTGGTAAACAACTCAACGATAATTATGAATTATTAGCTGCAACCCATCAATTTGTTGATTTAAACTTTCCTGTTTTGACCGGTCTTTCCAGAAAATCCATGTTTGGGCAACTGCTGAATCGTGATGTAAAGGATCGCCTTGCGGGCAGTCTTGCCGGGGCTTTAATCGCTCTGCAGCAGGGGTCGCAAATCATTCGCGTGCATGATGTTGCAGAAACAGTTGATGTTATTAAGGTATTACAAGTATTAAACGCTTTTAAAAAATAAATTTGCTAAGAAGATGAGATTATCATGAAAAAAAAATATTTTGGTACCGATGGCATTCGCGGCAAAGTGGGTGCTTCTTTAATTACGCCTGAATTTGCTTTAAAACTCGGTTGGGCTGCAGGGCGCGTTCTTGCTAAATCAGGTTCAAAAAAAGTGTTAATCGGCAAAGATCCGCGTATATCCGGCTATATGTTAGAAGCCGCTTTGCAGGCAGGACTCGCCGCGGCAGGTTTACGCCCTGCATTGATGGGACCTATGCCAACACCCGCCGTTGCTTATTTGACCCATACTTTTCGAGCCACCGCAGGCAT
>JBLIEH010000112.1:0-6763 GCA_047632875.1 Psychromonas sp.
AGGCTCTGCCCGAAAATTGTGAGCTTTATTATGCCGCCAAAGCGAATCCGGAAGCGCAGATATTGGCAACCTTAGCGCCTATCGTTGATGGATTTGAAGCGGCCTCGGGTGGTGAGCTCGCTTGGTTGAATGCGTGCCAGCCCGATGTGCCATTAATATTTGGCGGACCGGGAAAATTAGTCACTGAGCTTGAACAGGCTATCAATCTGGGCGTACAAGCCATACACGTCGAAAGCTTGACCGAACTGCATCGTATTGAGCAGATTTGTTTATCCAGCGGTAAAAAATGCACTGTCATGCTGCGCATGAATATTTCTCTGCAGGGCCTGCCAAGCACCAAGTTAACCATGGGCGGAAAACCCACTCCCTTTGGTTTTGATGAAAGTGAATTAGCGCTGGTGTTAGAAGCAATCAAGCAATCTGAGCATATAGTGCTGCAGGGCTTTCATTTTCATTTGATGTCTCATCAGTTAGACAGCGCTGCGCATCTCGCATTAATGGCGCTGTATTTTAAAACCTTTAAGCATTGGTGTGAATTATACCAGTTAGACGTGCCTTTATTGAATGTCGGCGGCGGTATCGGGATTGACTATGCCCGTCCCGAACAGCTCTTTGACTGGCAGGAATTTTGTGGCGATTTAAATGAATTAATTAAAGATTTTAATTTAACGGAAACCACTATTCGTTTTGAATGTGGCCGTTATATCAGCGCAAATTGTGGTTATTATGTGATGCAGGTGCTTGATATCAAAAAAAATCATGGTCAGTATTTTGCAATAGGACACGGTGGCACACATCATTTTAGAACCCCGGCGGCACAAAACCATGATCATCCCTTTTTTGTTTGCGCGGGGGAAGATGAGCAATCGCAATACTGTGATTTTGCCTCTCCGGAAATCACCCGGGAAGCTGTCACTTTAGTCGGGCAGTTGTGTACCCCCAAGGATGTGTTCGCGAGTCAGCAATATGTTGAATCATTGGCCATTGGTGATTATTTGGTTTTTAGTCAGGCGGGGGCTTATGCGTGGAACATCTCACATCAGAACTTCCTGATGCATGCGCCACCGGTAATGCATTTTATCGATTAAGCTAATCGGCTTTGGATAATGCATTATAAAGCTTTGCTACTGAGTTTCATCTTACAAATTTAAAAGGATCATTTGATCCTTTTTTGCTTAAGGACAGACTTGAGTGTTGACGTTAAAAAGACAGCATTATTAAACCAATTGACCCTGACAAGGAGCGAGTTGCAGGAACGGCCAAACTCGCACCGCAGACAGGGTTAATATTAACCTGCAAGATTATTCACCCTGCCGATCATTTGATATTATAGTAGCTAACAATTTGCTTCTCTATGCCAGCACTGTCGAGCTCAAGCAGTGCATATATTTCTTGCTGCGTTCCCTGTTCAATAAAGCGATCCGGTATGCCTATATTTAAAACGCTTTTATTTATTTTCTGAGCCATAAAATATTCATTGACTGCAGAGCCTGCTCCGCCGGCAATACTGCTTTCTTCGATAGTGACAAAATTTTTGTGGGTGCTGGCGAGCTTATCAAGCAGCTCTTTATCAAGGGGTTTAACAAAACGCATATCAACCAGGGTCGCATTTAATTTTTGTGCGACGGAATAGGCCTCTTTTAAAAAGGTACCAAAACATAATATGGCAAGATCTTTACCTTCTTTTACCACCTTAGCTTTACCCAGGGTTAAGCTGCTCATTTGTTTGTTTATCTCGATACCAGTGCCGGTGCCGCGTGGATATCTGACCGCGGCAGGCTGATTGAGCAGATGACCCGTATAAAGCATGTCTCGACATTCTTGTTCATCGGAAGGGGTCATCACAATCATATTAGGAACGCAGCGTAAAAAACTTAAATCAAAAACGCCTTGATGCGTTGGGCCGTCTGCGCCGACAATGCCTGCTCTGTCTATGGCAAATAACACCCCTAGATTTTGGATGGCAATATCATGGATAAGTTGGTCATAGGCGCGTTGCAAAAAAGTGGAGTAAATAGCAACAACAGGATTTAATCCGGCAATAGCCATGCCGGCTGCCAGTGTGACAGCATGCTGCTCTGCAATGGCCACATCGTAATACTTGTCAGGATGGCGTTTGGAAAAGCTCACCATACCAGAGCCTTCTCGCATCGCCGGGGTAATGGCCGTCAGTTTATCATCCTGATCGGCCATATCATTTAACCAGTCTCCAAATATTTGAGAGAAAGTAGCGGAGCTCGGTGGCGATTTTGGAAGATCCTGATCCGGTGTGAATTTGGGGACAGCATGGTACTTAATAGGATCAAGCTCGGCCTGTTTATACCCTTTACCTTTTTTAGTCATTATATGTAAAAACTGCGGCCCGTTGTGGGCGCGCATATTACGTAAGGTGTCCACTAAATCGAGGACATTATGACCGTCCACCGGGCCTATATAATTAAAGCCAAACTCTTCGAATATGGTGGCAGGTGAGATCATTCCTTTCAGGTGTTCTTCTGTCCTTTTGGCCAGCTCTTTAACCGGAGGGATGTTAGAAAGTATTTTTTTACTGCCTTCCCTGAGCTGAGTATAAATATCGCCGGAGAGTATTTTTGCTAAATGATTATTTAAAGCACCGACATTTTCAGAAATTGACATTTCGTTATCATTTAATACCACCAACATATCATTGTGCAATGATCCCGCGTGATTTAAGGCTTCAAATGCCATCCCTGCGGTAATGGCGCCGTCACCAATAACGGCGACTACTTTACGGCCTTGTTGTTCTTTTTCGGCAGCAATGGCCATGCCTAATGCGGCACCAATTGACGTAGAGGAGTGGCCTACGCTTAACACATCATATTCACTTTCCTCACGCCATGGAAAGGGGTGTAACCCTTTAAAGGTACGAATGCTGCCCATTTTGTCGCGCCGACCGGTCAAAATTTTATGCGGGTATGCCTGATGGCCAACATCGAATATAAGGTTATCAAAAGGCGTGCGGTAAACATAATGCAGGGCAACCGTTAATTCAACAACACCCAAACCGGACGCTAAATGACCACTCGTTTGACTTACTGTATTAAGAAGAAATAAACGTAATTCATCACAAAAAGCCGGTAGTTGCTGTTTTTTTAATAACCGCAAATCCTCTGGATAATTAATGTTTGTCAGCAATGGGTAGTTTTTTAAATCCAATGGCATAAGTTTCAGTCGTGTCTATAGAAAATAATAAAAATTACTAAATATTTTTCTTAGTAATTTTGATGAATTTAGAGATTGTTTATCTATCGCGCGCGATGATAAACTTTGAAAATTTTGATAACAATTCTGTATTATAAGGTAATTGTGATAAAGCCAATTGTGCCTCGTGGCAAAGTGCTTGTGCTTTATTTTGCGCTTCTTCTAAACCCAATAATGCCGGGTAGGTTGATTTATGCAGTGCAAGGTCAGAGCCCTGCGGTTTCCCCAGGGTTTGTGTATCGCCAATGATGTCTAAAATATCATCCTGCACCTGAAATGCCAAACCGATGGCGTCCGCAAAAGTATTTAATAACTGAAAATGATCTTCGTGTAAATCGCTTTTGCTGATCGCTGCCAATTGAATCGCAACTTTTATCAACGCCCCGGTTTTTGCCTGGTGTATTTTTTCTAGGGTTGCCAAATTAACAGATTGATTTTCAGCTAGTAAGTCTAACGCTTGTCCGGCGCACATACCATGATCACCTGCAGCTTTTGCTAACAAATTCACCATTTTTAATTGTGCTTGTGCTGTTATGGCTTTATTTGGCATTGATATAATATCAAAGGCTAAGGTTTGCAATGCATCGCCAGCAAGAATAGCCGTTGCTTCATCAAATTTTTTATGACATGTCATCTGCCCGCGACGAAGATCATCATCATCCATCGCCGGAAGATCGTCATGAATCAATGAATAAGCATGAATACATTCAACCGCCGCCGCCAGTGGATCTAAGGATTTTAATGAACAGCCCAGCATATCACCAACGGCGTAAACCAAGAATGGTCGGACGCGTTTTCCTCCTAATAAAGCCCCGTATACCATGGCTTCATTCAACAAAGGGGAAATAGGGTGGGTAATATTTATATATTTATTTAATTGTTTATCAACACGTTGCTGATATAGATTTAGCGTTTCTGCAAGTTGTCTCATAGGTTTTTATAGTTGTGTGAATGTAAAGTTAATAGGATAAAAACAGAACAAAAGAGCATTATTACAAAAATAATGCCCTTTTAAACAACAGGATTTACTCATGGTTAAATTCTTGAAGTGGTGCCTGAGCGTCTTGTTGCATTAATATGTTAACTTGCTGCTGTGCTTTCTGAAGCTTTTGGTTGTTGCTCCGCGCTAATGCAATACCGCGTTCAAATTGTTTTAAAGCATCTTCTAAAGGTAAATCACCCGCTTCTAAATGGTTGACAATATTTTCGAGTTCATCGATTGCTTCTTCATAATGCATATTTTCGGGTTTTTTTAAGGCCATTTAAGTCTCAACGGTTGCTATTTTTTTCAAGGTTACCGTGACGCGGCGAGAAGTCAAATGCAAGCCGCTAATTAATTTAAAAACAGTGAAGGTATCGGTGATTTTAACTGCAGGGTATTGCTATCAATGTTACACTTATCTGGTCGCATAAGGGACTTAAATAAAAAGTTTAAGGGAATGGCGAAATGTTGGGATCATATTTTTTAGCCAAGATGCGAGAGAACAAGTATAATCCCAGACAGTTTATCGCGCTTGCATTAATCTGTTACCTGAATTTTTTATTAAGCTGTTGAAAATAAAAAAGATTAATATGATGAACGGCGAAGGGATTTTAAGTTCCGCCTGCAAAAACTGGCTTAGCGCGCAAATAATAATGCAGGCATCTGTGGTAAAACTGCTCGGCAGAGTCAGATCGAGTAAAGTTGTTGATTGTGAAATATTGTTGAATTTCAAAAAATGTAAGCAGACAGCCTAATGCACAAAGGCTGAGAAAATTTATTAATAGTCTGTCAATAATAACCAGTAGCAATCCGCATAATAGAATGGTCTATTCTTTGATCGGGACGTTAGCTTTTAATATGCCATACAGAGCCTTAGTTAAAGCCCGACCTTCAACAAACGAACGACATCAAGCTAAATGCTATAATACTGCAAATAAATTCTTAACAAGAAGAGAATGTTATATAAAATATGAAGACACCTAAAAGAATACAACCTCTTGTTGACGATGGTTTAGTTGATAAGGTATTACGCCAATTAATGAGTGGTAAAGAAGCAACTGTTTTTGTGGTGCAATGTGGTGAGCATGTGCGTTGTGCAAAAGTGTACAAGGAGGCCAGTAAACGGAGTTTTAAACAAGCTGTTTTATACAATGAAGGGCGAAAAGTCCGCAATGGACGTCGCGCCCGTGCCATGGAAAAAGGTTCAAAATTTGGACGTGGGGAACAGGAAAAAGTCTGGCAGAATGCTGAAGTAGAAGCCTTATATAAATTAGCTGATGCAGGCGTACGCGTACCGCAACCTTTCGGCTGTTTTGAAGGCGTTTTATTAATGGAACTGATCACCGATGAAGAAGGCTTTGCCGCTCCGCGTCTTAATGATGTCAGCATGCCGGAAGATCAGGCATTAGAAGATCATTTAGAAATTATGAATCATGTCGTTCGGATGTTGAACATTGGCATCATTCACGGTGATTTATCGGAATTTAATGTGTTAGTTGATGAGTGGGGACCGGTGATCATCGATTTACCTCAAGCCGTTGATGCAGCCGGAAATAACAATGCCAAACGCATGTTATTTCGTGATGTCAATAATATGACCGCTTATTATGCTCAATTTGCCCCCGAGCTGAAAGAAACCAAGTATGCGGAGGAAATCTGGGCCTTATACGAAGCGGGCGAGTTGAAAAATGAAGTTGTGCTAACGGGTAAATTCACTGAAAGCGATGAAATTACCGATGTGGATAATATATTAGATGAAATCAACGCGGCGCGCGAGGAAGAGGAAGATCGTAAAGCACGTATGATTGAGGTTGAAGTCTAACGTTTTTCGTTGAGTGTATTTAATAGCTGGCGAAATTCGACATCTGTATCGACTTTCCTTTGTGCATTCTGAATGCGCTCCAAGAGTCTAAATTCAAGTCATAAAAAATGGCGATTCTTTCTGATTATCGCCATTTTCTTCAATAGATATCCGCTCAAGTAAATATTTTCCGAACCCCAAAAAATTTTGCTGCTTTCTAGCTTTGCAGTTTAAGTTAGCTTGTCCCTGAATCTGTTTTTTTAATGACTTTGGTTATATTGTGGATATAAAAAAGGAGCCGAAGACTCCTTTTTTATTATTGATTAATATATATTAATCGTCTTTATAATCACTGAGCGACAGGTTTGCAGCGGCATAAGCGGCATCTTCTCGCACATTTACCGGTAAATCTTCATTCGCTGCTATTTTGTCCAGAGTGTTAATCGCACAAGTAATGGCTTTTGGGACATAAGCAGCGTCGCCGCTGCCGATAAGATTAATTAATCTTTTGGTTTTTTCACAGTAGTTATACATATTGTAGCTGCCTATTCGATAATATTACCCGCATTATAACCAATTTTAGGAAGTGGGTCTTATTGTTTACAATAAACAAAGCAGTTTGTTCTACTTTCCTGGCAATAACCCCGCAATTCAGCCTGCAGTGTTTTATCAATTTCACTTAACCAGGTGATAACCGTTGAATAGTTGTTACTTTGCAGTGTACTTTTAAGCAGGGTCAGTGAATCTTTGACCTTATT
>JBLIEH010000113.1:0-6749 GCA_047632875.1 Psychromonas sp.
GCCCGTGCCAGCCGAGAAGGAGAATCACACATTATTGATAAAGCTCCCATATTTGAATCATATCTAAAATCTTTAAGTTATTCTGCTAAATGGTTAACAATACACCTGGCTGAGTAGGTGTATTATAATGAAGTATTTATCAACATTAGGAAATATTTTTATGATATTAGACGAGAAAAAAGGACCATCTCATGGACGAATCATCAAACTGCTTACTGACCTAGGCCCTTATTTTCGTCGCCTCAATTCAACTGAATCCTCCTATTTTTTTGATTGTTTAGAAATTTGCCTGGATGATCAAAAAGAGCCGGAAGAGAGAGAGTTTTTGGGCTGGTGGATGATTGTTACAAAAAATGAAGATAGTTTTGATTATGAGCGCTTTAACGGCCGTTATAACCTGGCCGGAAATTGGGAGTCAGTCACTATCCATCAAAAAGATCTGCAACAACTTGATCACTCTTTTGCATTATTTAGAGTGCGCTTAGAAAAATTAATTGAGGCTGAAACTGCGTTGCCGTTAAATGCTTTACAGGTAATATACAACGAAGTTTAGGCTAAGGAGAATTATAGGCTCAGCGAGCTTAAAGGCTCAGATTACTATCCTCAATTGAATAATGTTATACTCACCAACAGCAACGGGTAACACCTTGCTGTTTTTTTGGCTCACGAAATTTTTTTAATAAACGAAAGCAGCATGAAAATCAATAAAAAAACCATTGTAGTCAAATTAGGAACCAGTGTGCTGACCAGCGGCACGACAAAGTTAGATCGCTCACATATGGTTGAAATTGTACGTCAATGTGCCCTGTTGCATAACCAGGGGCATCAAATTGTGGTGGTAACTTCCGGTGCTATTGCGGCCGGTAAAGAACATTTAGGACTGCATAATATTGAGCCCACTATAGCAAATAAACAGATGCTTGCCGCCGTTGGGCAGGGACAATTAGTGCGTGAGTGGGAAAACCTGTTCCAAATATACGGGTTACATGTTGGGCAAATGTTATTAACCCGAGCTGATTTAGATGATCGTGTGCGTTTTTTGAATGCGCGAGATACGATAAAAACACTGTTAAAATACCGCATTATTCCATTAGTTAATGAAAATGATGCGGTCTCTACCCGTGAAATCAAAGTGGGTGATAATGATAATCTGTCGGCCTTCGTGGCTTTACTGGCAGATGCTGATCAGCTTTTATTATTAACCGATCAAATGGGTTTATTTACCAGCGATCCGCGTAATAACCCCGATGCGCAGCTGATTCCTGAAATCCAAAAAATCACCCGGGAAATTAAGGGGCTGGCCAGTGGCAGTGTAAGCGGCCTTGGTACGGGAGGCATGGCGACGAAAATCGAATCAGCAATCATTGCCAATCGAGCGGGTATTGAAGTGATCATCGCATCGGGCCATAAAAAGGATGTGATCATCCATGCCGCTCATAATCAGTCCGTAGGAACGCGTTTCAGCTCTGAAAATAGCCGTTTGGAAGCGCGTAAAAACTGGATTTTTGCCGCTTCGCGCTGTACTGGAAAAATTATTGTTGATCCGGGTGCGGAGAAAGCCATAGTACATGCTGGCGGCAGTTTATTAGCAAAAGGTATTGTCGCAACAACTGAGCACTTTTCGCGCGGTTATGTTGTGAGTATCGTTAATCAGGCCGACCAAGAGTTAGCCCGGGGGGTGGTACGTTATAAAAAAGCCGATATAGAAAAAATAAAAGGGCTACATTCAGAGCAAATTGAAGCGGTATTAGGTTTTGAACATGGTCGAGTGGTTATTCATCGAGATGATTTAGTACTCTTATAAACGATAATTAATATTTAATTAAGGAAAAGTTCATGGATTTACAATCATTAGGTAAATTAGCAAAAGAAGCAAGTTATGAACTTGCAGTCACTGACAGCAAAAAAAAGAATGCGGCATTAGAAGCGATTGCTTTAGCGTTAGAGGCGAACCAGGATAAGATTGTTTCAGCCAATCAAGAAGATATTCAAGCGGGTAAGGAAGCGGGATTAACCGCAGCGTTATTAGATCGTCTGTTGCTTGATGAAGCGCGTTTGGCCGGCGTGGTTAGCGATGTGCGCAGCGTGATTAAATTAGACGATCCGGTCGGTGAAGAGTTTGATGGTAAGCTCCTTGAAAATGGCTTGAAGCTGAGTAAACGTCGTGTGCCTATTGGTGTGATTGGGGTTATTTATGAAGCGCGCCCGAATGTTACTATCGATATCGCAGTGTTGAGTTTAAAAACAGGTAATACTTGTATTTTACGCGGCGGTAAAGAAACGATTCGCTCTAATATCGTCTTAGTGGACGTGATTCAAGCGGCTTTAAAATCCGTTGGTTTACCAGAAACGGCAGTGCAGTATATAAACAGCACGGATCGCGCTTTAGTGGGCGAGCTGTTAAAAATGGATCAATACGTGGATATGATTATTCCTCGTGGTAATGCCGGGCTGCAAAAATTCTGCAAAGAAAACAGTAATATTCCGGTGATCGTTGGCGGTATTGGTGTCTGTCATCTGTTTGCTGATAAAAGTGTCGACCAAGAAAAAGCATTAGCTATTGTTGAGAATGCCAAAGTACAAAGACCTACAGTATGTAATTCTCTAGAGACACTATTAGTGCATCAGGATATTGCCAAGGAGTTTTTACCTAAACTACATACTTACCTTGCCCCGATGGGAGTGACGCTGATCGCAGATGAGAAAACAAAAGCCATTTTAGGTGATAAGGCAACCCTTGCAGAGCCAGGTGATTTCTCGCGTGAATGGTTATGTTTAAATTTAGGGGTTAAAGTGGTCGCAGATTTAAATGAGGCGGTTACCCATATTCGCAACCATAGCTCGGGTCATTCCGACGGCATTTTAACCAATGATTTTACTATTGCGAATAAGTTTATCAATATAGTCAATTCTGCTGCAGTTTACGTTAATGCGAGCACGCGCTTTACCGATGGTAGTCAATTCGGATTAGGTGCTGAAGTGGCCGTATCAACACAAAAACTGCATGCGCGCGGTCCGATGGGATTACAAGAACTCACCACTTACAAGTGGATTGGTATTGGTGAAAATTTAATTCGTCCATAACTTCTATCAGCGGCAAAGGATTGCCGCTTGAAGACCTTATAATAAAAAGTGCTGAGCTATTGTTATCCGGTTCATCACTTATCTTTTATTCCTCATTATTTATCTCTGCTTTGCAACAATTTATGCTAATTATCCAGCACTTGCGCTTTAAATTCCCCCTTATCTAAACGCACCGCTATTTTATCCCCGGGTTGCAGCGTTGCCGCATCCGTGGTGATCTTGCCATTCTTATCTTTTACAATCGCATAACCGCGAGCCAGAGTTGCCAGCGGGCTTATTGCATTGAGTTGACTGCTTTTATTTTGTAGCAAAGTTGTTTTCTGATTGAGTGTTACCTGCATCGCATGTTCTAAACGGTGCTGAAGCTGTTTCTGTTTTTGTCTTTCGACGGAAATAATACCTTCCGGGCTATGTTGAAATAAACCACTTTGCAGTTTTTGCAGATCACCTTTGGCTTGATTCATGGTTGCCTTAAAAGCATGCTGTAAGCGCAGACTGAGTTCATCTAACTGTAGGGTCTGTTGCTGGAGCTTATGCTTAGGGTGCAGATTAAGTAATTTTTCTCGAAGTAAAGCATGTTGATGTGATTTTACCTGCAGGCGCGCCAGTATTGCCTGTTTCATGCGCTTGGTTAAGGTATCTAATTGGGTTTGGTGAAAGGCTTTATTCTGACTGACAAGCTCGGCGGCTGCTGACGGGGTTGCCGCGCGGACATCGGCGACAAAATCCGCAATAGTGACATCAATTTCATGGCCAACGGCACTGATAATAGGCAACTGACTCTCATATATAGCATAGGCCACAAGCGCTTCATTAAAACACCATAAATCTTCCAGTGAACCCCCGCCGCGACCGACAATTAATAAATCACATTCATTGCGGGCATTGGCTAATTGAATTTGCGCAGCAACCGATGCCGCACTGCTCGCACCCTGGACTAAGGATGGGTAGATAATCACCTGCAGGCGGGGATCGCGTCGTTTTAAAATACTGAGAATATCATGCAGTGCGGCCCCCGTTGATGAGGTAATGATACCAATGCGTTTGATTAACTGCGGCAGGGGTTTTTTGTGACTGTCAGAAAATAAACCTTCAGCGGCCAGTTTAAATTTTAATGCTTCAAATTGTTGTTTTAATAAACCATCACCTTCAGGTGCCATGCTTTCAACAATCAGCTGGTAATCACCGCGTGCTTCGTAAAGGCTAAGTTTGGCGCGCACTAACACTTGCTGACCGTGTTTGGGCGTAAAACCGGTGCGCTGATTATTACCCCTAAACATCGCACAACGCACCTGTGCACTGTGATCTTTGAGGGTGAAATACCAATGCCCGGAAACCGCAATGGTTAAATTGGATATTTCGCCCGATAACCAAATGACACCCAATCCTGTTTCCAGAAGCGCTTTTGCCGCGCGATTGAGGGAACTGACGCTGTAAATATTTTTATTTTTAGAAATGTTCATGGTTTATCGCTATGGGTTAACCGTAAAAATTAATGTAGATTCTAACAGTTACGCGGAATGATAAAAAGAGTTGCCCTTAAGGTGATTTTTTAATTGTACTTAGCTCACAGAACGGTTAAAATCCCGGCGCAATATCATACTCAGAAATTTGAGTATATTGAATAATCCTCCCAACTATAAGTGAGATATTGCAATGCTACGAATTGTCAAAGATGCATTAACATTTGATGATGTACTATTAGTACCCAGTCATTCGACTGTGCTGCCAAATACTGCCGACCTAAAAACTAAACTAACGCCAAATATCTCATTGAATATCCCTGTCGTTTCAGCTGCCATGGATACTGTTACTGAATCTCGTTTTGCTATTGCTTTAGCACAAGAGGGCGGCATTGGTTTTATCCACAAAAACATGTCCATTGAATTACAAGCGGAAGAAGTGCGTTTGGTGAAAATTCATGAGAGTGGTGTGGTTGCCAGCCCAATTACGGTTTCTCCTAATACTACCCTTGCAGAAATTATAGAATTAACCGACAAACACGGCTTTGCAGGTTATCCGGTTGTTGAAGATTCAGGTGAGTTGATCGGGATTATTACCGGTCGTGATGTTTTATTTGAAACCGATTTAAACAAACTGGTTTCTTCTGTTATGACTGGGAAAAAGGATCTGGTCACCGCTAAATCAAATACCCCGCGTGATGAAATTGAAAAATTAATGCACGCTCACCGCATTGAAAAAGTATTGTTAACCGATGATAACTTCAAACTGTGCGGCATGATCACGGTAAAAGATTTCCGTAAAGCCGAACAGAAACCTAATGCCTGTAAAGATCAATTCGGTCGTTTACGTGTTGGCGCTGCGGTAGGTGCCGGTGCGGGTAATGAAGAACGCGTTGCGGCATTAGTTGAAGCGGGGGTAGATGTACTGTTAATCGACTCTTCCCATGGTCATTCTCAAGGTGTTTTAGATCGTATTAAAGCAACGCGTTTAGCTTTTCCGGATTTAGACATCATTGGTGGTAATGTAGCCACGGGCGCCGGCGCTTTAGCTTTGGTTGAAGCAGGTTGTAGCTCGGTTAAGGTTGGCATCGGCCCTGGTTCAATCTGCACAACACGTATCGTTACCGGTGTTGGTGTGCCGCAAATTACGGCTATTTCAGATGCTGTTGCGGCCCTTGAAGGTACTGGCGTGCCAGTTATCGCCGATGGCGGTATTCGTTTCTCCGGTGACATCGCCAAAGCATTAGCTGCTGGCGCGTCATGTGTCATGGTGGGCAGTATGTTTGCCGGTACTGAAGAGTCTCCCGGTGAGATAATTCTGTTCCAGGGACGTTCATACAAATCCTATCGTGGTATGGGGTCGGTGGCTGCTATGTCGCAGGGCTCGTCAGATCGTTACTTCCAGTCCGATAATGCAGCGGACAAATTAGTGCCTGAAGGCATTGAAGGACGCGTTGCTTATAAAGGCAAAGTAAAAGAGATTATTCATCAGCAGATGGGCGGCGTACGTTCTTCTATGGGTCTCACTGGTTGTGCCACCATTCATGACATGAATACCAAAGCGATGTTTGTGAAAATCACCAGTGCAGGTATGGGTGAAAGCCACGTGCACGATGTTGCCATTACCAAAGAAGCGCCAAACTACCGCGCCGGTGGTTAATCGCTTTTTAAGTTATTTACCCCTGTAGTGCTCTGCCTGCAGGGGTAAATTATTAGCAGTTACTGTCCATGACAGATAACTGAAGAATTATTACGGAGACGGTTTTTACCGTCTTTATTTTTTATAAAAAGGGACCATCCAATGAACAAAAACATTCATGAACAGCGAATTCTGATTTTAGATTTCGGTTCTCAGTACACCCAATTAATCGCGCGTCGTATCCGTGAAATCGGTGTTTACTGTGAACTTTGGAGCTGGGATGTTGATGAGCAGGATATTAAAGATTTTAACCCTAACGGTATTATCTTAGCGGGTGGCCCTGAAAGTGTCACAGCGGCAGACTCGCCTCGTGCACCTGAATATGTCTTTACTGCGGGTATCCCGGTATTAGGTATCTGTTACGGTATGCAGACTATGTCCGCGCAACTCGGTGGTTCGGTCATTAAAGGCGAAGGCGAAGGCGAATTCGGTTACGCACAGATTGAAGTACAAGCGGCTTCTGAGTTGTTCAAACTCATTGAAGATGCGGTTGCTGAAGATGG
>JBLIEH010000114.1:0-6737 GCA_047632875.1 Psychromonas sp.
TGGATATGCTGATCGTATCCAAGAAGTACATATCAAGATTATCCATATTTTGATTTATTTAATAGAAAAGAAAATGGCTTAAATACAGAGTAGGATTTAGAAATGTGTGAATTGTTAGGAATGAGCGCAAATGTGCCCACTGATATTTGTTTCAGTTTTAGCGGATTGATTAAGCGAGGTGGCGAAACTGGTCCGCATAAGGATGGTTGGGGAATTACTTTTTACGAAGGTAAAGGTTGCCGTAGTTTTAAAGATCCCAGCCCCAGTTGTCATTCTCCTGTTGCAAAATTAGTCAAAGAGTATCCGATCAAGAGTAAATCCGTGATCAGTCACATTCGTCAGGCGAACCGAGGCAGTGTGAGTTTAGAAAATACCCATCCCTTTATTCGTGAATTGTGGGGTAAAAACTGGACTTATGCCCATAATGGTCAACTCACGGGTTATGAAGCGCTGCCTATGGGACATGATATGCCCGTTGGACAAACCGATAGTGAGCGTGCTTTTTGCTGGATCTTGAATCAATTACGTCAGAGTTATTCGAGTGAGCCTGCTGATATGTTGGCGATGTTCAAAAAAGTAGCGGGTTATGCAGATACCCTGCGTGAACTGGGCGTCTTTAATATGCTATTAAGTGATGGCGAATATGTGATGTGTTATTGCACCAATAATCTCTCCTGGATAACACGCAGAGCACCTTTTGGCAAAGCGCGGCTGATTGATGAGGATATGGTTATCGACTTCAACGAAGAAACATCGGCTGACGATGTAGTGACTGTTATTACCACCCGTCCATTAACCAATAATGAGCGATGGACTAAGATGCAGGAAGGGGAATTCTGCGTATTCTATTTTGGAGAGCGTGTTCTTTGATTTACAGTATTGCTAGTTTAAAAAGTAGCGCTAAAAATAAGAAAGATCGTCTCCTGCCTTTAGAGAAAAAAGATGGCTGAACTGTTAAAAGATGTCTATAGCAAGGTTTTTATCATGGACCTTGCCGATCAGGTTTTATCCGTTTATCCCGACTTTTGTTGTACTGCCTTTCAAGACGTTATCTTTGACACACAGTGGGAAAATAAAGCGTTGAAGGCGCGCATGAGAACCATTACTCAGGCCCTGCATCGCTTTCTTCCCGAGCCTTTTGAGCAAAGCATCGTCATTTTGAAAAAAATAGCTCCCCGGTTTAGTGGTTTCGAAGCGCTGTTTTTCTCTGATTTTGTTGAACAATACGGCCTGAAACATTACCAAATATCACTGCAGGCGCTTGAATACTTTACTCGTTACTCAAGTGCAGAGTTCGCCGTCAGACCTTTTATTCTTAAATATCCGGAGGCGATGATGGCACAGATGTTTATCTGGAGCCAATCAGACAATGAACATGTGCGCCGCCTTGCATCCGAAGGTTGCCGACCGCGTCTACCCTGGGCTTTTGTCTTATCTGAATTTAAACAAAATCCTCAGCCCTTGTTAATCATTCTTGAAAAATTAAAAGATGATCATAGCGAATACGTACGGCGCAGTGTGGCTAACAACCTCAATGATATTAGTAAGGATAATCCCGACGTTGTCATAAAAGTTGCCCAAAAATGGTTACAGGAAAAACACCAAGTTGATAACTGCATTGATAACAACAGACGGCGACTGGTTAAACATGCCTGCCGGGGATTATTAAAACAGGCGGATCCTATTATATTATCCTTATTTGGCTTCCAGCGGTCTGAAAACATAAAAATCATCGCTTTCAAAGTGGATGATATTGTCATGATGGGAGGGAAATTGCTCTTTTCCTTTACCTTAAGCAGCAAGGCCGTCTTAGGGAAATTGCGTGTTGAGTTTGCCATTAATTTCATGAAAAAAAATGGCCGTTCAACAGAGAAAATTTTTCAAATATCAGAATCAGATATCAGCAAAAATTGTAAAAAAATCTCTAAACAGTTTGATTTCAAAACAATATCAACCCGCAAATACTACCCTGGGTTGCATCACTTATCGGTTATTGTTAATGGTCAGCTATTATCCAAGAAAGACTTTTTCCTAAAGTAACGGCGAAACAGTCTATTTTACCTGAGAATGCCCATTCAGAGCCATGTTGACTATAGGAAGACCTTTCAATTTGTTGTTTTTACAGATTATTTTTGGATTTTCTGGATGATTCTTATACAACAATGCCAACTCATTACTATCTTTAATGATTTTTATGATCTAGCCCCTTATAGCTCCCTATATTGCGTCCCCTTAAACTGCTATATTGCGCACACTTAATTTCGCAGTGAGGATAAAACTGTCTATCCCTGCACGATGGTGATGGCAAGCTTCCTTCCATTAAGACCCGTCATATAAAGGTGATTAAATGATCGGCTTATCTAAACATAGCATCTTGTTTATGCTGCTTTGTGTCTTTTTACAAGTGAAAACCGCTCGTTAATGACTGCAATGCTATCGGCATACTTCGTTGTGGTGGCTTTAAAGATCTTTTCTAGCATTAAATAGATTCCCCCTAATAGCATCATTTTATTTTCTGACAGCTTGTTAATGCAGAGAGAATTAACACTAACCAATGTCTTTAGTCTATAACGCGGTATATTTTTTGCCGAAAATAATAATTAATCTACGAGGAGTTAACATGACAGAAAAAAAACAAAAAATGTCGCTCACTAAACGTGTTCTACTTGGTATGCTTATTGGTATCATAACGGGATTTGTAATACGTACATTTTTAGCTGACAGCGCCTTTGTCAATGAGTATATCGTTAATGGGTTTTTTGAAGTGGGTGGAAAAATATTCATCGCCAGCTTGAAAATGTTAGTAGTGCCCCTTATTTTTGTTTCCTTAGTATGCGGAACCAGTTCATTAAAAGATATTTCAACCCTGGGACGTTTGGGCGGAAAAACCGTCGCTTTTTACCTGATGACCACAGCGATTGCTATTACCTTCGCAATCATTATGGGCAATATCTTTCAACCTGGTGTCGGCATTGATCTTTCCAGCGCAACCAGTTATGCATCATCAGAAGCGCCTTCATTAAGCTCTGTTATTATTAACATGTTCCCTACCAATCCAGTTAACGCAATGGCTGAGGGTAACACTTTACAAATTATTGTTTTTGCCATTTTGTTTGGTGTCGCAGTGAGTGCTTCAGGTAAATCGGGGGCGCGCATCGCCGCCTTTTTTGTTGATCTTAATGAAGTGATCATGAAGCTGGTTGTGATGTTAATGAATATTGCACCCTACGGTGTGTTTTTCTTGATGGCGAAATTATTTACGGAAATCGGATTAGATGCGATTAGTAATTTATTAAGCTACTTTTTAGTGCTTTCTGCTACCTTGTTGCTGCATGGTTTAATTACTTACGGTATTTGTTTTAAAGTGTTTACCGGTCTTAATCCAATGATCTTTTTAAAGAAAATGGAAACGGCCATCACCTTTGCTTTTTCAACGGCATCATCCAATGCAACCATTCCTGTCACTCTTGAAACCGCCACTAAACATTTAGGCGTTTCTAATAATGTGGCATCATTTACGGTACCGTTAGGCGCTACCATCAATATGGATGGTACTGCCATCATGCAGGGGGTTGCGACGGTATTTATCGCACAAGCCTTTAACATTGATTTATCCTTAGCGGATTACGCTGCGGTGATCTTAACGGCAACACTTGCATCGGTTGGTACGGCCGGTGTACCCGGTGTTGGACTGATCATGCTGGCGATGGTACTCAATCAAGTGGGTCTGCCGGTTGAAGGGATCGCCATTATTATGGGTGTAGACAGACTGTTAGATATGATCCGGACCGCTGTTAATATCACGGGCGACTGTGTTGTTACCTGTATTGTCGCTAAATCTGAGGGTGAAATGGATATTGATGTGTTTAATGATCCTAACGCGGGCGATAAAGATGAGGAGTTGCGTCTTCATAAATTAGGGATCGAAGCTGAAGCGAAAGCCGAAAGATTAAAAAAAGCATAAATTCTTTTAAAATAGCAGCCCCTTTAGTTTAATGATTAGCTAAAGGGGCTTTTTTTTAGGATTTCTTCATTAACCTTTATTCATTAACAAAGGCATAAATTCTTTTAAAATAGCAGCCCCTTTAGTTTAATGATTAGCTAAAGGGGCTTTTTTTTAGGATTTCTTCATTAACCTTTATTCATTAACAAAGGCATCAATGATCGCACACTGAGCATTTTCATCACCATGGCACTGCTTAGAAATTTCTTTCAGGCTATTTAATAAATTTGCTGTTGATTTATCCGCTGCTGTAACTATTCTATTTTTTGCTCTTTTTTAAGTAAATTAAAATCTGCCTTTTTGCTTGCTTATTATGGGGAGGGTGAAAGATAAAAACCACTTTTTTCATAATATCATTGCCAATTATTTGGCAAATATAGGTAAAATATACAGCTGATTAAAGATGCGTCTATTTTAATATCCTACAATCTGAGATCTGCATCACACTTTAAAGGTGCTTTAAAAACAATGTGATAGGATTTTACAACGAAATATTGCTTTAAGCTGACAGTTTGAGCTGTGCAATTTTTCAAATAATCTTAAAATTTTCAATCTTCCAATAGTGTAATGAGTAGTGTAGTTTAAATAAATATTATCGATGGAAGCGGTAAACTTATAAAAATTGACAGGATGTCAGCCTAGTACAAACTATCAATTGCACACAGTTGCAATTTTGTTACCTCAGTCACAGCGAGTTAAGCTTCTCTGTCACGATCTCCTGTTCTTGTGAAGATACTGATGCTTGAATCTTTACCCAGATTAGTGAGATATGAGTGTAACAAATATTATTAAATTAGGATAAAAAAATGCAAAACAACACAATCGAAGAGATTCAGCTAGCTGCAACTGAGTTAGGTGATCTGCAAATTATCGAAACGCTAACTTCATTCGCCATTAAAAAGACGCTAGAAGAACATGAGCTAAAAGTGAAAGCCTGTTTGAATGCGATACTTGAAGAGCGCCACGGTCCGTCTGAGTTTGAACGTATTGAATCGTTGATCGAAAAGAGAATAGTTGCCTAATCATTGTTGGCAATAAGCATTAGGCAGGGTATTGTTTTTTATATTAAGTAAAAAACAATACCCTGCTTTTTTTTATTTTTTGAATCTTATTCAACCCTGTTGGCGCTAGTAATTGTAATAAATAGCACTTGCATTTTAAGCAAAAAAGCCCAAAATAAGCTGTCTATAAAAACAGGTATTTATTTTGTCTGATATTTTCCTCCCAAAGCAACGCAAGATTATCCATGTTGACATGGACTGTTTTTTTGCTGCCGTTGAGATGCGAGATAACCCGCAATACAGAGATATTCCCTTAGCCATTGGAGGTAACAGTGAGCGTCGTGGCGTGCTTTCTACCTGTAATTATCTCGCGCGTGAGTTTGGTATTCATTCGGCTATGCCGAGCTTTAAGGCCAAAGCGTTGTGTCCTGATTTAGTGATTATTCCAGGTCGAATGTCCGTTTATGCCGATATCTCCAAACATATCAGATCTATATTTTTCCGTTATACCGACCTTGTCGAGCCCCTTTCATTAGATGAAGCCTTTTTAGATGTCAGCGATTGCCCTTTATTTCAAGGCTCTGCAACCTATATTGCACAGGATATTCGCCGTGCTATTTTTGAAGAGTTAAATTTAACGGCCTCTGCCGGTGTCGCCCCCTGCAAATTTTTAGCAAAAATTGCTTCCGATGAAAATAAACCCAACGGGCAATGTGTTATCACTCCCGATGAGGTGCTTGAATTTGTTAAAGCATTAACCCTTAAAAAGATACCGGGTGTGGGCAAGGTCGCCCAGCAAAAGTTGGCGGAAAAAGGACTGTTCACTTGTCAGGACGTCCAGTTGTATCGGCCCGAGCAACTCCGAGGAGAATTCGGCAAGCTCGGTGAGGCCTTAATTAATTTTAGCCGGGGCATTGATGACCGCGCGGTTGAGCCTAATCGCGAGCGAAAATCATTGGCGGTTGAGCATACCTTTGAAAAAGATCTGCTTAATGAAGCGCAGTGTATTGAAAAGTTAGCGCTATTTTATGATGAGCTGACCGGGCGTCTGCAAAAAGTACTCAAAGAAAAAGTAATTAACAAAGTGGGGGTTAAAATTAAGTTTGGCGATTTTACCCAAAAAAGTGCCGAACGAAAATCTGCTGAATTATCCTTACCCATGTTAAAAATATTATTGCAGCATTTGTTAGCACATAACCCTGATAAAACGATCCGTTTATTGGGGATTTCCGTGGGACTGGAAGCGCGCGGGGCAGACAATCAAAACAGCATACAACTTAGTTTTATTGAAGATGGCTTTACTTAAATTAAAAAAGATCCAAGCCTAAACCCCAGCATGTTCTGAGCCTTCAGGCTCGGCAGTTAACATGCTGAAAGGTTTGAAGGTTGGATAGCTTGAATGCCAGTGTGTCTGCGGACTTTAGTTTGTATTATATATTTATGACCTGATTTCATCATCGCCTTCAATAGAGTGGGGGTGGTTAATTATATTGTGTACGCAGACTTATATAACTTATCACTAGTTTTTACTCTGTGTAGCGCGCAGCTCCTCTATGCCCTTGGCGGTAGTTCCTTTAAGATTTTTACAAAAAATGCACCACGCACACTTCATCAGACTGCAAAAACTTGTTTCGATTCTTCTTCATCAATAGAGGACACAGAGTTAAAGGAGGAAAAGACAAAACAAACAATAATTAGCTTAATAGCCTATGTTTTAGTCATTACTCCGTGTA
>JBLIEH010000115.1:0-6705 GCA_047632875.1 Psychromonas sp.
AGTTTGAATATGGATATCCAGGTGATACCTTAAATTTCATATTTTTTGCGATCACCCAGGTCATAAAAGAGCGGCATGTTGATTTTTCTCCAGGCCATATACAGATATAAAAAAGCCGTGAGAAGAACCCCGCCTGCTGCCCATTGCGCCTGCGCAAAAAACACTGCCAACCAGGACAGTACTAATAACAGCGGTATGACTTTAAGATACGGCAATGAAAAGCAGAGACTTTCTTTGTAAGCGATGCCCGACAGGGTAATAAACAAGGCCCCCAGACTCAAGTAAGCCGCCAATAATCCACTGGTTGCAAGGCTAAGACCCACTAACCAAACACCTATCCAGCAGGAGGTGACTAATATCCAACGCACGGATTTTTTATAAATATGTAATGAAGCGGCCTGCAATAAAGCGCCTAAAGATAAAAACACCAAGCTGTGTTTAAACCAGTATGGGTAAAAAATTTGTTGTGCCGCCAGCAGAAGTAAAGCAACGCCCGTTAATATCATGCCGCAACGATATAACATCAGGCTTAATTTATCCCAAACATCTAATCGTCCTTTTACCCCAGTATCTGCCATAACCTAACCTCGATTTAAAAGATAATTGAATGAAATATATAAATAATAAACTGATTTTTCGTTGTTTGTTAATAATATGTAATAATAAAAATACTTCAAAATATTTTGTTATAAAACCAGAGAGTAATCATGAGCAATATAGAAATTCGTGGCGCTAAAACTCACAACCTTAAAAATATCGATCTCTCTATTCCTCGTGATAAACTGATTGTGGTCACCGGGCTTTCGGGGTCAGGAAAATCATCTCTGGCCTTTGATACCCTATACGCTGAAGGGCAACGTCGGTACGTTGAATCTCTTTCTGCCTACGCTCGCCAGTTTCTGTCCTTAATGGAAAAACCTGATGTTGAGCATATCGGAGGTTTATCACCCGCTATCTCCATTGAGCAAAAATCGACTTCTCATAACCCCCGTTCTACGGTGGGAACCATTACTGAAATTCACGATTATCTGCGCCTTTTATTTGCCCGTATTGGTGATCCGCGCTGCCCGACACATAACGTCACCCTTAATGCACAAACCGTCAGTCAGATGGTTGATTCGATTTTAAATAATCCCAGCGGTAGTAAGATGATGCTGCTTGCCCCTATTATCAAAGAGCGTAAAGGTGAGCATGTTAAAACCTTTGCAAGCCTTGCTGCGCAGGGATTTTTACGGGCACGTATTGACGGGGAGATTTGTGATTTAAGCGATCCTCCGACATTAGAATTACATAAAAAACACACTATCGAAGTGGTTGTGGATCGTTTTAAAGTGCGCGATGACTTAAAACAGCGCTTGGCTGAGTCGGTGGAAACAACCTTGAATTTAAGTAACGGCTCAGCCGTTGTTGCCTTTATGGATGACTGTCAACCGGAACAACTTTTTTCAGCGAACTTCGCCTGTCCGCATTGTGGTTACAGTATTGCAGAATTAGAGCCGCGCATATTTTCCTTCAATAATCCGGCGGGGGCCTGCACAACCTGTGACGGACTTGGTGTCGAGCAATATTTTGATCCTAAATTGGTAGTCAGCAATCCATCATTGAGTTTATCTCAAGGAGCCATTGACGGCTGGAGCAGTAAATCTAATTATTATTTTCACATGTTAGTCGCTGTTTGTGACCATTATGGCTTTTCAGAGAATACCCCCTTCAAAGATCTCAATAAAAAACAGCAGCAAATAGTTTTATTCGGGTCCGGAAAAGAGAAAGTCTCATTTTCATACAGTAATGATAAAGGCGATATTGTTTCCCGCTTACACGTGTTTGAAGGTGTGGTTCCAAATAGAACGCGTCGTTACCGCGAAACAGAATCCAGTGCGATGCGCGAATACCTTGGTAAATATATGAACCGCCAATCCTGCACAGGCTGCCAAGGGTCGCGTTTAAAAGAATCCTCCCGCCATGTGTTTATTAATGAGGTCAACTTGCCTTACATTTCGCAGTTATCCATTGCAGATGCAGAATCTTTTTTCGCCAATATCAAACTGCAGGGTCAAAAAGCGAAAATAGCAGAAAAAATTCTTAAAGAAATTTTAGAACGTCTTAGTTTTTTAGTTAATGTTGGCCTTAATTACTTAAGTTTAGATCGCAGTGCTGACACCCTTTCCGGAGGTGAAGCGCAGCGTATTCGCCTGGCCAGCCAAATTGGCGCGGGGTTAATGGGCGTTATGTACGTCTTAGATGAGCCTTCTATCGGCTTGCATCAGCGCGATAATGCGCGCTTACTGAAAACCCTGACCCACCTTCGTGACCTTGGGAATACGGTGATCGTCGTTGAACATGATGAAGAGGCTATCCGTCTGGCAGATCATATTATTGACATAGGCCCAGGCGCGGGGATTCATGGCGGTTTTATTATCGCAGAAGGTAATTACAAAACCATTCTTAAGGCCAAAAACTCATTAACAGCAGATTACCTCAGTGGCCGTAAATCCATCGCCATCCCCGAACAACGTACCCCGCTGAGCGATAAGTGGCTCAAATTAAGCGGCGCGACGGGCAACAACTTAAAATCGGTCAATCTAGAGATCCCGATTGGTGTATTGACCTGTGTAACGGGCGTTTCGGGATCAGGTAAATCAACCTTGATTAACGATACCTTGTATCCGCTTGCGCAAACCAGATTAAATAAGGCGACCACTCTGCAACCTTCGCCCTATCAAAAAATAAGCGGTCTTTCGCATTTAGATAAAGTGGTCGATATTAACCAGAGCCCGATAGGACGTACGCCGCGCTCAAATCCAGCGACTTACACTGGTATCTTTACCCCTATTCGAGAACTGTTTGCCGCCACAGCTGAATCACGGGCACGCGGTTATAAACCAGGTCGCTTTAGCTTTAACGTCAAGGGCGGGCGCTGTGAAGCCTGTCAGGGTGACGGGGTTATTAAAGTTGAAATGCACTTTCTGCCCGATGTTTATGTGCCCTGTGATACCTGCCAGGGAAAGCGTTATAACCGCGAAACATTAGCGGTTAAATATAAAGGCAAAAACATTCATGAAACCTTAGATATGACAGTTGAAGATGCTTTTAAGTTTTATGAACCGGTTCCGGTGATCGCGCGGAAATTAAAAACATTAATGGATGTGGGCCTGTCCTATATTCGTTTAGGTCAGGCGGCAACTACCCTGTCAGGCGGTGAGGCTCAGCGCGTGAAGTTAGCCAAAGAGCTTTCAAAACGTGATACGGGTAAAACCCTGTACATTCTTGATGAGCCAACCACAGGTTTACACTTCCATGATATTGCTCAGCTTTTAAAAGTCATCCATACTCTGCGCGACCATGGTAATACTATTATCATTATTGAGCATAATTTAGACGTAATTAAAACCGCGGATTGGATAATTGATTTGGGTCCGGAAGGCGGTCATGGTGGTGGCGAAATTATCGCTGCCGGAACGCCGGAAGAGGTCATAAAAGTATCGGCCAGTTACACCGGACAGTTTTTAAAAGACATGTTAAACAAAAAATCGATAACCGCATAACACTAGCGCATAAGCATAAATGTTGCAGTTATAAAAAAGAGAGCAGTTGATAAATGGATTTACAGCAAAAATTAACCCGCGCATTTGTGATTATTTTTGCGCTTTTAATGGCCATAGGCGCTCATTATTTCCAGCATAATCAGGGCGGCAGTGGCCTTGAATTGGCGCAGAACAATGTAGTGTGGATCTTTTTTTCGACCTTAATTGGTCTGGGTTTATGGAAAATAACCACGCGGAAAAAAATATTCTACAGCCGTTTTACGGTGGTTTTATTAAGCGCTTTTTTACTCTTTTACATTCCTCTTTTGTACCCCAACAATGCACTGGCAGAGCAAAGTTATACCCGTTTAATCGGCCTGTTTTCCGGTGTTTTACTCTTTATCAGTCTGCAGCAATTCCAGTTTGATAAAAAGAACCTCGAAAAGCTTTTATTACTCATTGTACTAGCAGGTTTTATACAAACTTGTTACAGCCTAACCCAGGATTATCTACTGCCCGCTGATAATATCTTTGGCTATGATGTAGGGTACGGCCGCCCCTACGGTATTTTTCAGCAGCCCAATGTACTTGCCAGCTTTATGACAACAACGCTCATTTTAGCGGGGTATTTATTACAGCAAATCAAAGATAAAAAATTACAAAGCTTTTTACTGTTAACCGCCCTATTAAATGCTTGGGTAATAACTATAACAGTATCACGCACTGGCTATTTGGGATTATTGATAGCACTTGTATTATTTATCCCCTGGGCATGGCAGGCCAATAAAAAGAAACTGGGCATTTTTCTGCTCGCGTTGTCCCTGGGGATAGGTTTTGCATCGCTAAAAGGTGACGCTTTAGGCGCAAGGAACGTGGAGAACCTAAAGGAAGGGGGGATACGCTTAAATATCTATTCCCATTCATGGCAAATGATTAAAGCGCACCCGGTAATAGGATACGGTTACGGCGGGTTTGAAAAAAACTATTTAATCACCTACGCCCAGCAGGTAAAAAATGGAAATTTACCTGCACTTGGTACCGACCTCACCCACCCGCATAACGAAATATTATTCTGGGCCGTTGAAGGCGGTATTGTACCCATAGTTGCGATATTATTAGTGGCAATCGCTTTTATACGCTTATTAGGCAGGTTTAGATTAACCCATGCGATGGCTTTATCCGCACTGGTTATGCCAATCATAGTGCATACACAAACTGAATATCCGCTTTATCATTCGGCTCTGCATTGGTTAGTCCTGTTAGTCTTGGTTTTTTACATTGACTCTCAGTCTGAAAGCAGTCGCCAGAAAGTGTTCCGACCAACCTTTGCATTACGCACCTTTGCGTTATTAATCCCGCTATTTACCACGCTGTTTATGCTCAGTAACTTACATACCATTTCTAAAATAACCGCGTTTGAACGCAGTAAGGAGCCGAATATTCAACTGCTGCTGGATGTGGTTAATCCCTTAGTGTTTGAAGATCGCTTTGAATTTCACCTTAATAATTTCCGCTTGAGACTGGCAAGCCAAATGAATAAACCCGAAGAAATTCAAAAAGTAATAGATTGGACACAAAAAACCATTAAAGATAAACCAAAATCGTTTTTTTATCTTATTCTTTATTATGCTTATCTTAATAATAATCAACCGGAAAAGGCACAAAGCACCTTGGACTATGCGCGTTATTTGTATCCCAAGGATCGCCAATTGGCTAATATAGATAAAAAAACCAGTGAGATTAGATCAAGCAGTTCAGCTCAATCTTCACTGGCTAATGCAAACAAAGAACAAAATATAAATACCCCGCTAACCGAATAATTAAAAGAGTGATCAATGGCTTATGGAACAAGCAAAGCGTTATCAGAAATGGAAACTTGGACTGCCGTTATTGGTTAGTTTAATACTGACGAATAACGCTTATGCTGATATTTATATGATGCTTGATAAAGAGGGAAATCAACATTTTGCTGAACGTAAAGTTGATTCCACTTACCGTTTGATATTAAAAAGTGACTCTAATACAAGCACAAACTCGTTCAATACACAGAAACGTAAAAATTATATCCTTGTTCACGTACCGAGAAACAAAACGCTGCAAAAAAGATACCACCCTATTATTCTTCAAGCCGCCAATCAATATCACCTCGAGCCATCATTTATTCATGCGGTGATCACGGCGGAATCCAGCTATCAACGTAACGCGGTTTCCTCCGCCGGAGCGCAGGGTTTAATGCAGCTGATGCCGGAGACAGCGCTGCGTTTTGGTGTCAATGACCCTTTTGATCCCAAACAGAGTATTCACGCCGGCAGCGAATATTTGTATAAACTACTGCAGGAATTTAAAAGTAAAGAGCTGGCATTAGCCGCATACAATGCGGGAGAAGGCACGGTAAGACGTTATAATAAACAAATTCCGCCCTATCCGGAGACTGAGCAATACGTTGATAAAGTAATGGGATTTTATTGGTATTACCGCAATAACCTCTAAAAATCCCTTTTTGCATTAAAGCTGTCAGTCTAAAAACTGATCGGTTTACGCATTTTTTTGACCGCTCTATCCTTTTCAGGTTGCGCTGCCACTTTACTGGGCTTGGTTGACATACTACCCTTAGATTTGGGTTTATGATCAGCCACGTCCGGATCCACAACTTCATAACCCTCGGTTTGACCTTTTAAAGCAATCTGATAATGCTGCTCATTAAAACTAATGATATCTCCCGCATAGATTTTTTTACGTTTTTGAGTTTCAACTTGACCATTCAAAAAAACATAACCCGCAGCTATTACCTGCTTGGCCTCGCCACCACCTGACACTAAGCTTTCAAATTTCAGTATCTTATAAAGCGCCGTTGGCTCCTCTTTAATTTCTACCAGCGTTGCGTAAATTTCCTGCTCAGACATATCACCTTCTTTATGATTATATTAATCGATTATATAAACTAGTATGCACCACAGAGCGCTCAGAGGACACAGAGTTAAAGGAGGAAAATACAAAATAAACAATAATTAGCTTAATAACCCCTGCTTTAGTCATTCCTCCATGTAGCGCACCGCGCCTCTGTGCCCTCTGTGGTAGTATCTTTACGTTTGTTACAAAAAATCACCACGCACACTTCATCATAAAAATGAATGTCAGTATTTAAGTCTAAAGACAATAGCGATATTAACTGACTTATTTA
>JBLIEH010000116.1:0-6652 GCA_047632875.1 Psychromonas sp.
TGAATTAAATTTTTACTGATAAGACTAACAGCAAGCTCGGAGACGGCTCTCGCTTCTACTTCTAAAGCTTCTGTTGTTTTTATATTTAATGTTTTTTCTATTGTTTCCAAGGCTTTGATCGGTGCTGGATATTGCCCTTTGGTTTTTTTTAGCAAATTGTCTTTGGCTTTTTTAAAAATTAGTTTTTGTCCTAAAATATTATCTTCTAAAATTCTTTGGCTAAATTTCTTCGCAGATATTGAACGTCGCTTTATTAAACCTTGCGCAAAGCTTTTATCATTAACCAAGCGTTCGATAAAATCTGCCACTGAACTTTCTTCGAGCTCATTATTATAAAGTTGATCCACTAATTTGAGTTGCAACGCTTTCTTAGGGTGGACAGGTTTAGCCGATAGTATTAACTGCAAGGCAGCTTGTAAGCCAATCAGTTTTGGTAAGCGCACAGTGCCCCCAAAACCGGGCATAATACCTAAGCTAACCTCGGGTAAGCCTATAATAGCCTTAATATTATCTGTCGCGATGCGATAAGTGCAGGCTAAAGCTAACTCACAACCACCGCCAAGACACACGCCATTTATAACCGCTAATGTTGGAAAAGGTAGCTTTGAAATATCGTCAATGATTAACTGTCCGGCTCTTATTTCTTTATAGGCTTGCTCCTCATTAAGAAGATCTTTAATCTCATTAATATCGGCTCCCGCGATAAATATATCCCTTTTCGCACTGCGAAAGACCAGCAGTTTAACCGCGGTGTTTTTTGCCAGATTCCGGATCTGCTCTTGGAGCTCCAATAATGCAACAGAATCCAATTTGTTAATTCTTTCACCCGGAAAATCAAAGGTCAGCGTTGCCACTCCCGCCGTTGGACCTGCTTGTGAAATATCTAGTTTAAAATTCATTATTCTACCTCCAACGCTAAAGCCGCTCCCTGGCCACCACCGATACACAAAGTAACCAATCCACAGTTTTTATTACTTCGGCGCAGCGCATTTAACATGGTAATGATTAATCGTGCGCCGGTAGCTCCCACAGGATGCCCCAATGCGATAGCGCCGCCATTAATGTTCAATAAATCACGATCCAGCACACCAATAGCCTTATCTTTGTGCAAATATCGTTGTGCAAAAACAGCCGATGCGAAGGCTTTTTCATTGGCAATGACTTGAGCTGCAAAAGCTTCGTTTAACTCCACCAGATCAAAATCTGACATCGACATCCCGGTTTTATCTAAAAGTTTAGAGGTTGCATAAATAGGGCCCAAACCCATTCTTTCGGGTTGCAGACCCGCATAGCTATATTCCTTAAGGTAACCCAAAGGTGAATACCCCAATTCCTTGGCCTTACTTTCCAGCATAATTAGCATAGCACCAGCACCATCTGTGATAGGACAGGCATTCGCCGCTGTGACTGTGCCCGTAACAGGATCAAAAAAAGGTTTTAGTTTCGCTAGTTTTTCTAAGCTTTGATCCGGCCGGATAGAGTTATCAACGAATTGCACTTTGTCGTAATTTGGCGGTAACATGATCGGATGAATTTCCTGGGCAAAAAAACCTGCCTCATTTGCTTTAGCCGCCTTCAAATGGGACTGCAGGGCAAACTGATCCTGCTGCGCGCGGGTGATTGCAAATTCACGGGCTAAGACTTCAGCCGTTTGCCCCATGCTTAAGCCGCAAACCGGATCCGTTAACCCTTCTACAATAGAGATAACCGGTTTGAGATCGGCGGGCCTGAATGTTGAAATGGCAGATAATTTTTGTCCAAGGGATTTAGCCTTGATCACATTTTCAAAAATCCGGGTCATTTTTTTACTGAATTTGAAGGGTAAATTACTCATACTTTCCGTCCCCCCCGCAACCAGTATGTTGGCATTTCCCGCTAATAACTTGTCATATCCAGTGGTCACAGACTCCATACCCGAAGCACAATTTCGATGCACGGTATGGGCAATAAGATCTAACGGCAACCCCGCCTTTAAGGCAACAACTCTGGCAATATTAGCCGCGTTTGCCGGTTGCCCGACATTGCCAAAGATCAGCTCATCAATCAATGTCACATCGATTTCTGTTCTTGCAACCAATTCTTTAACAATAACAGCCCCCAAATCATCGGCCAGAATATTGGCCATACTGGTCCCTGATTTACAAAATGGACTGCGAATACCGTCTACAATTGCTAATCTTTCTTTCATCTTATTCCCCTGCTTAATAGCCCTTACGACAAACTATCATCGATAATAAAATAACAAATACTCGACCTAATCCATGTAAAAATCATTAATAATGTCACTGAATTTCTGCTCAACAACCTGACGCCTAAGCTTCATTGTTGGGGTGAGCTCGCCGCTTTCTATACTGATAGGCTGTTTTATATATTTAAATTTACGAATTTTTTCCCAGTCATTTAACTGACTATTAACGCTTTCAACAACCCCTTCTATCTCCTGCCTGACTTCACTGGAATTAAGGAAATCACCATTATTCATATCACCGTAACCACGGTTTTTTCTAATAGCCTCTAAATTTTCAAAATCAGGAAAAAGCAGGCAGGAAACAAAATTTTTATTTTCCCCAATAATCACCACCATATCGATAAGCTCTGAAGCCGATAACATTTGTTCGATAGGAATGGGACTGACATATTTGCCGTTTGAGGTTTTAAAAATTTCTTTTTTTCTTCCGTTAATAAATAAATACCCATTTTCATCCAGGTAGCCCAAGTCCCCCGTATGTAACCAACCTGCTGAATCGATCGTTTCCCGGGTAGCTTGTTGATTATTGTGGTAACCCTTCATAATATTAGGACCTTTAGCTAATATCTCCTGCTCATCAGAAATTTTTATTTCAACCTCCGGCCAAACCTTTCCAACACTTCGATAACAGACATTATCCGGGTAATTAGCGGCTAAAACCGGTGAGGTTTCAGTCAAACCATAACCTTGATACAGGTTAAGCCCGATATTATTAAAAAAGTTTTCCATTGTTTCACTCAATGCTGAACCACCACTGATCACTATTTCTAGGTTTCCCCCTAAAGCCTCTCTTAATTTTGAGTAAATAAGTTTGTCATAAACTTTATCAAGCAGATTAGGTGCTCCCGGAGCCTTAGTAATAGCGCGTTTAAAGGCGCTCGTCATAAGCTTTTTTTTAATCCCGGATTGTTCATCTATCCGGGCATGCATTTTGGCATAAACCTTTTCTAATAGTCGTGGGACTAAGGTAATAACAGAGGGTTGCACTTGTCTGAGTAATTCACCTACTTTTTTAATATCATCTGCAAAAAAGATCGGCGTACCCGTGGAGATATAAAAATAAATAACCATTCGTTCAAAAACATGGGCCAAAGGCAAGCAAGTCAGTGCTTTATCTTTTTCTGACTGTAGCGGGAACAATTGTGTTGTTCCTCTAATTTGTGATATCAGATTTTCGTGCGTAATTTCAACTCCCTTAGGCGTTCCAGTTGAACCACTGGTATAAATAATGGTGGCTATATCCTTTGGGCCAACGGCTTGGCGCATCTGGTAATAAAGATTCGGCTGTTTAGCAGATGATAGATCACCTAGAGTTAATAATTCTTCATAACTAATGGCATTTTTAGCGGAACGTTTAGGGTTATAGGAAATGATTTTAGTGAATGACGGCAAAAAGGGTTTTATTGCATCGGCTAATAATTCCTCATCATCTATAAAAAGATATTTAACATTACTGTCTTTGCTTTGAAACTGAAAATGAGCTGAAGATATATTTGCAAACATAGGCACTGAAATTGCTTTATTTACCATGATTGCAATATCAATCATCACCCATTGTGGGGAGGGGTTAGAAATAAGACCAACACCTTCACCTTCTTTAATGCCAAGTCTTCGTAAACCTAACGCCAGTCGACGGATGGTTTCAGAAAACTTTTCAGTGGAAATAGTTTCCCAATAGCCCTTATTTTTAAAGTTCAGCGCAGAGTAATTACTATATTTAGTGACAACATATTGAATCATCTGTGGGATAGTTGTGTACTTTTCCATATCTATTTCCCTGTTTATCTCATTACAACCAAGATCACGAAAAACAATAATTTTAGACTTTATTAAAGCGGCTTATATTGGCGCACGCTATTAACAGCTATCAACTGAAGTAATCCACTATGCATGATATCAATTATCTAATAGCGACTTAACAACTATAGAGCAATCAATATGATCCAAACGCTCGACCACTTCACATTCTTAACTTTGTGATTTTGATTAATAGATTTTTACTCACGTACCTCCAAAAATATAGTCTATTTTGTACATTAAACAATTCCCGTAACTGCCATTAGCATTTGAAAAATAGAGCTAAATTTTCAATCATCCTTCAGCTTAGTTAAATTATTAATAAGCTGTGATAAAGTTGAGCAGATTAAAATCAACCCACTTTTAAGGATAAGATATGCAGGATGTCATTCACTTATTACAATCTCACCGTTCGATTCGTAGGTTTAAAAATATTCCGATCGATCAATCCATGGTGGAAGAATTAATCCGCTCCGGACAAGCGGCAGCGACCTCCAGTTTCATTCAGGCCTGTACCGTGATTCAGGTATCAGCAGGTGAAAAACGCGATCAACTAGCACAGCTTGCAGGCAATCAGAGCTATGTGGCAAAGGCCCCCATATTCCTGGTTTTTTGTGCCGATATGCACCGCCACCATCTCGCTTGTGAAATGCATAAAGTGCCCATGCAGAGTGGTTATACCGAACAATTTTTAACCGCATCGGTCGATTGTGCTTTGTTTGCTCAAAATGTAGTTACTGGCGCGGAGGCATTAGGATTAGGGGCTTGTTATATTGGTGGACTAAGAAACGAGATTGCAGCCGTATCCTCGCAGCTAGCATTACCTGGATTGGTTTTTCCCCTGTTTGGTTTATGTCTGGGATACCCGGATCAAGATCCTGAAGTGAAACCGCGCTTGCCATTATCCTTAACCCTAAAACAAAATAGTTATTCGCAGGATAAAACATTAAACGAAGCTGATAAAGACGATATAGCGGCACTTGAGATTTATGACCAACACATCCGGGAGTATTATAAAAGCAGAACGGGTAATCAAAAAGAGACGGGTTGGACTGAGCAGATATCAGGCATGCTGCAAAAAGAAGCACGACCGCACATGATGGAATTTCTTCAAGAAAAAGGATTTATGAGGAGATAACCCCTCAGAATTAACACTGTCAGGATAACGATACAACGTACCTGACAGTGAACCAGTATAGCGTAAAACGATTTATCTTTCCCGATAGGCTTCTTCTATAGCTAACCGACCTCTGGCAGGCCCGAAAGACAGACTAATGTCTTATATATTCACGACCTAATATCATCATCCCCGTCAATAGAAAGGGTCTGGATAATTATATGGTGTACACGGACTTATGTCGGTTACCACTGGTCTTTTCTCTGTGTAGCGCGCAGCGCCTCTGTGTCCTCTGTGGTAGTACCTTTGTTACAAAAAAACATTAATAATGCCTCTAGTATTCTTGCCGCCTGGCCATTCACTCATTTTAAAAATTCAAGTTGGATCGGACAGCATCCCTATTGTTTACAGGAATGTTGTAATACTCAGTATCTTAGTATTGTGAAAACTATCAATACTATTTTTATAGCAATAACATTGTTATATTAGCAATCCTTTATTTTAAAGAATAAACCTTATGAATTATTTACCTTGTGTAGAAGTACAACCCAAATTAAGCGCAAATGCCGCCGTTATCTGGTTACATGGATTGGGCGCAGACGGACATGATTTTGAAGCCATTGTTCCGCAGTTATCTTTACCGGAAACCTTGGCTATCCGTTTTATATTTCCTCACGCCCCCTCAATACCGGTTACCATCAATGGTGGCTTAAAGATGCCTGCCTGGTACGATATTTTAGAGATGAGCTTTCAGCGCCAAGTTGACTTAACAGCCTTAAACCGTTCAGCTGAACAGATTCAAGCTTTAATAGACAGAGAAATTGACCGTGGGATCCCTGCCGATAGGATAGTCATAGCGGGATTTTCTCAAGGAGGCGCAGTGGCTTATCAGGCGGCATTAACCTATGCAAAACCTCTGGCCGGACTATTGGCTATGTCGACTTATTTTGCGACTAAAGACAGTATTCAACTCAGCGATGCCAATAAGAGCCTTGATATTAAGATCATGCACGGCAGCCAAGATCCCGTGGTGAATCCCGGCCTGGGAGAAAAAGCATTACAATCTCTCACCGAAATGGGATTTCAACCAGGTTATAAAAGTTATATAATGGAGCACTGTGTGTGTGCTGCACAAATTACCGATATTTCGGCTTGGTTAGTTAAGTTATTAGCTTCTAAATAAAACAACACAAATATAAGGTTTAAAAATGGCAAGACAAGTAACATACGCGTTTAAAGGCAAGCGTAAGACTATCCAATTCTCATACAATCAATTCCATGATATGTATGAAGCGGTCGCAGACGCTGAAGGTATCGATTTAAAAAACTTTTTCGCGATGGAAAAACAGCTTGCAATGAGTTGCCGCGGTCAGGGAATTGCAAAAAATTTCCGCCTGACTGAATTTGCAAGAATGGGCTTTGATAAAATACAATTTGTGCGAGATGAAGAGCCGGAAAAATAATCACACTGCGGATAAAGATAATGGTAA
>JBLIEH010000117.1:0-6642 GCA_047632875.1 Psychromonas sp.
CCCAACGTTCTGCACCGATATCATTCATTAGGTAATCAACCGCCGGAATAGCTTGCTGGTTTGGCGCAGCGCCGGTATAAAATACATTTTTAGAGGACTCTTCCCCTTCATACTGCACCGGGTAGAACATCAATCCATTGAGCTCTTCAAGTACAGGCAGCACAGATTTACGTGATACCGAAGTCCAGCTGCCGAAAATAACATCGACTTTATCTTTAGCCAGTAGCTCGCGCCCCTTTTCGGCAAACAGCGGCCAGTTTGAGGCCGGATCAACCACCACAGCTTCGAGTTTCTGGCCAAGCAGGCCGCCTTTGGCATTTTGATCCGCGATCATCATCAGCACGGTATCTTTGAGTGTGGTTTCACTGATCGCCATGGTGCCCGATAAAGAATGTAATACGCCGACTTTGATGTTCTCTGCTGCATAGGTTAAATTGGTCATTAACCCCGTTGCAACTAGTGAACTGGCTAAAATAAGCTTTTTAAATTTCATAGTGAGTTTCCTTTTCTTTATCATTAAGTATTAAAACTTTTTTATCGGCTTAAATGGCCGGCTTCAAAATCTTAAGCACAACCTTATTCCGAGTGGGGTTAGTATCCGGTAATTCAGGCAAGCATTAAATGCGCAGAAAGACGCAATAGACTACGTAAATCTACGCATATAACCGGGGGGGTTAGTGTTGTAATATAGGGAGTTATTTGCCCGCAAAGCAAACCGATTAACCTAAACCGAGTCACTTAAACCAAGTCGGATCTTATGATTGCTAATCAGAAAATAATAAAAACTCGGCGCACCTATAACAAGCTCGTTGCTAACGAGATGATGGAGGATTTTGCCTTACGTTTTACGGCCAGACGTGCCAGAAAGTGGTCATTAAACCGTATTTCTGTGACCGCATTAGGAACCATCTCTTTTCTGGTGTTAGAAGCCATTGGCGGCGCTATTACGCTTAACTACGGCTTTGAAAATGCGGCTTGGGCTATTCTGGCGGTGACTCTGATTATCTTTTTTACCGGGCTGCCGATCAGTTATTACGCGGCAAAATACGGCGTGGATATCGACCTGCTCAGCCGCGGCGCAGGATTCGGTTATATAGGCTCAACCATTGCTTCCCTTATCTACGCTTCTTTTACTTTTATCTTTTTTGCCCTTGAAGCTTCCATTATGTCAATGGCGCTGCAGATGCTGTTTGGATTGCCCTTATCAATAGGTTATATCGTCAGCGCATTATTGGTCTTGCCTTTAGTGACGCACGGTATTACTTATATCAGCCGTTTTCAGGTGTGGACGCAGCCTCTGTGGATTGCGCTGCAGCTGCTGCCGTTATTTTATGTCTTTGCACACGCAGACAGTCAGCTCGATGCGTGGATTAACTTTACCGGCAAGGTAGGGGAATCCGGTGGATCATTTAACCTGTTATTATTCGGCGCAGCGTCTGCGGTATTGTTATCCTTAGTGGCGCAGATTGGCGAGCAAGTTGATTTTCTGCGTTTTTTACCCGAAAAACCGCAACAGAGTGCGTGGCGCTGGTGGCTGGCGCTGATTGCAGGCGGACCGGGATGGATTGTTTTTGGCGCCCTTAAACTGTTTTTAGGATCTTTTCTGGCCTATTTTGCGCTGCAGCAGGGGATAGCTAGCGAGCTGGCGGGCGATCCCGCGCATATGTATCAGCTTGCCTACAGTTATGTTTTCGCCAATCCCCAAGTCAGTATTATTGTCGCTTGCTCCTTTGTGGTCATTTCACAGTTAAAAATCAATGTCGCTAATGCTTATGCGGGATCGCTGGCATGGTCAAACTTCTTTTCGCGGGTGACCCTTAGTCATCCCGGACGGGTAGTGTGGATGTTATTTAATGTCGCGATTGCTTTATTGCTGATGGAACTCGGGATTTACCAAACTATTGCCAGCATGCTGTCGGTTTATTCGGTGCTTGTTTTAGCCTGGCTAAGCTCAGTGGTTGCGGATCTTGTTATTAATAAACCCCTGGGGATAAGCCCCAAGCATATTGAATTTAAACGCTCACATTTATACGATATTAACCCGGTTGGTGTCGGTTCAATGCTGATCGCATCATTGGCCGGCTTCAGCGCACATCTGGGCTGGTATGGCGAAACAATACAAGCGTTGGCGTCGTTCATTGCCTGTTTTTTACCTTTTATCACGGTGCCCTTGATAGGCTGGCTAAGCAAAGGAAAATATTATTTAGTGGCGCGCAATCAACCTCCCATTAAGGAGATCACAACCTGTCATATTTGTGAGAATGCCTTCGATCCTGAAGATATGACGTTTTGCCCGGCCTATGGCAAAGCCATCTGCTCCCTGTGCTGCAGTTTAGATGTGCGTTGTGGTGATCAGTGCCGCCCGAACGCGACGCTATCAAAGCAGGCTCATGATTTTTTAAGCCGTTTTTTAAGTGTACAACTGCTTACAAAACTGGCGACCCCCCTGAGTCAGTTTCTCGCGTTGACTTTCGTCTTAAGTTTTATCGGTGCCGGTATTTTGTTTTTGATCTATCTGCAAGTCCCTCTGGATGATCCTCGCGTGAAGCAAGTCTTTACAAATACCCTGGTTACAATGTTTTTTTTACTGTTGATTATTATCGGGGTGGTGAGCTGGCTGTTTATTTTGGCGCGCAGTGGCAATCAGACGGCGTTAAAAGAGTTACGCTCCCAGACCAATGCGTTGGCCAAAGAGATTAACGCCCATGAACAGACTGCATCTGCACTGCAGGTGGCCAAAGAAGTGGCAGAAGCGGCTAATGAAGCGAAAAGCCGTTATCTTGCCGGATTAAGTCACGAACTGCGCACGCCGCTTAATGTATTATTAGGTTATGCGCAGTTACTCAGCCGCGATCAAGCTTTGCCGTTCAAGCAGCGTGAAATTATTGGCATTGTGAAACGTAATGGTGAACATTTAGCGGATCTTATTGAAGGTCTTCTGGAAATATCTAAAATTGAAGCAGGCCGGGTCAACTTGCAGCGTGATGAATTTAATTTAAAAGCTATTTTGCAGCAACTGGTTGATATGTTTCAGATGCAGGCCAGTAAAAAAAGGCTTAAATTTTATTATATTGCCAGTCCTAATCTGCCTGATTATGTGGCTACGGATAAGCAGCGCCTGCGACAAATTCTAATTAATTTAATTTCCAATGCCATTAAATATACTGAGCAGGGTTCAGTCACTTTTAAAGTCAGCTATCGCAGTGAGGTGGCGCATTTTAGCGTGATTGATACGGGCACAGGTATTTCTAAAAGTAACCAGGAACTGATCTTCAAACCCTTTGAGCAGCTTAGGAATGCGCATACAAAAACCATTACCGGCACGGGGCTGGGTCTCACTATTTCCCGCTCACTGGCGGAGCTAATGGGCGGGGAGATAAGTTTAACCAGCAGCATAGGCAAAGGTTCGACCTTTAATTTCCGCTTAATGCTGTTTAAATTGCATAAAGATCCCAAAGAGCCTGAGTTTAACAAATTGCAGGCGACAGGCTATAGCGGTAAAACACAGACCCTTTTAGTGGTTGATGATGAACTTAATCAACGCGCCTTAATGTCTGATTTATTAAAGCCGATTGGTTTTGAAGTGTTATTGGCAGAAAACGCACAGCAGGGTTTTTCGCTGTTAGAAGAGAGGGATATTGATCTGATTCTATTGGATGTGCGCATGCCGAAAATGAACGGTTGGGAGATGGTTAAACTGTTACGAGAAAGGCATTATGCTATGCCGGTACTGATGGTTTCGGCCAATGCCCGTGATGCCGAATATAATTTACAGGCAGAAGGTTACCATAGTGGCTATATTGCAAAACCGGTCAATTTAGATGCTTTACTTGGAAAAATTGCGCAGTTATTAAATCTCCACTGGCGCTATAAAGAAAGTGAGAAACAACAAGCACCCGCCATTAGCAGGATAAAGAAACCTGCGGTGCCAAGCGAACAGTATCAAGCCTTAATCGCCTTGGCTGAAATTGGTTATTTGTCAGGTTTTAAAGATAAATTTGCCGAGATAGAATCTCAATATTGCTATCCTGCCGAGAGTGTGTCGCAAATCAAGGAGTATGTTGAAGTGTGTGATTTTCCGAAGATTATTGAGTATTTAAGTGAGTTAAATCATGAAGCATAATAACAGTGATATTGTTTTAGTGGTTGATGATTCCCCTGAATCCTTAGGCATGCTCAATGTTGCGCTTAATAGTCAGGGTTATACGGCCTTGGTTGCTTTAAATGGCCTGCAGGCGTTAGCTATCGCTGAGAAAGTGTCGCCCGATGTGGTGTTAATGGATGCCATGATGCCGGAAATGGATGGCTTTGAAACCTGTCAGCGTCTGAAGCTTATTTTACCTTATACCCCTATTATATTTATGACCGGATTAACCGACGTTGAAGATGTGGTTAAAGGCTTTGCAGCGGGAGGGGTCGATTATGTCACTAAACCTATTTCACCCGATGAAGTTATCGCGCGCATTAAAAGGCATATTGAAACCGCAAAATTGGCATTAAGTGCACAGGATGCACTCGACCATGCGGGAAAAAATGTTTTTTGCGTTAGCGAATTAGGCCGCCTGTCCTGGGCGACCCCTCATGTGCATGCTTTAATCGAGCAGACATCCGGCGAGGATCCCAGTCCGTGGGCCAGTATGGCGCTATTAATAGAAAACTGGTTAAAAACCGATAGATCGCAAAACCTGAAAATAAACTGTTTTTCGGAGCCAATAGAAGTGTATTACGAACGTCAGCAGGAAGAAATGCATCTGTTGCGCATTGTTCAAAAAGCACAGCAAAAAAATCCGCAGGATTTAAAAAATAAACTGCCGATAACCAAGCGTGAATCGGAAGTGCTGTATTGGGTCTCTTACGGGAAAACAAGCTGGGAGATTTCCCTTATTTTAGAGATGAGCCCGCGCACTGTTAATAAACATTTAGAGCAGATTTTCAAAAAATTGGGGGTTGATAACCGCACCTCAGCGGCGGCGATATCAATTCGCATACTGGAGGCTTAGTCTGCAGCTGTAGCGGTTTGGTTTATCGTAAAGGTCTTCTGTCATATTGATAGCTGCATAGGTTATTTTTAAGCCTCCCCTTGCAGGATGAAAGTGACAGCAAAGCCTTATAAGCAATAACTACCTAAAAAACATATGCGGTTTACTTCCAGATATAAAAAGGCGCGGCATCTCTGTATGATTAGTTTTCTGCAAGACGTTTCCTTTGCAGTTCAACCTGCCATTAGGATTGCTTCTCCCTGCTTTTATTCACATCTTCTATAAAAAATATAATTTAAAATATATTTGTTTCGTTTTTGTTAAATGCATCGTTGAAGTTGATCAATAAATTAACAATAATAAGCGTTTTTTAAGTGCTGAGTGCTATGAGAATATTGGTTGTAGAAGATGATCGCTTGATCAGTGAAGCAATAGAGCAACGCTTTATCGATCTTGGTCATGGGGTCGACTGTGCTTATGACGGTGGTATCGCATTTGCAATGGTTAGTCATACTCAATTTGATCTGATTATTCTCGATCTTAATCTACCCAATAAATCAGGCGAGCAGATCATAAAAAAGATTCGCCAGACGGCTGACACCCCAATTCTAATTCTCACGGCACGCTGCGAGATTTTTGACCGTATCCAACTGCTCGATTTAGGGGCAGATGATTACCTCTCCAAGCCTTTTGATTTTGGAGAATTAGAAGCGCGTTGCCGCGCAATTGTTCGTCGTCGACAAGGCAGCGTTCAAAACCTGGTAACTTATGGGGATATAGAATTTGAAAGTGCGACTTGTATTGTTAAAGTTAAAGGTAAAACAATCGAATTAAAACAGCGGGAATATCGCTTATTAGAGATCTTTTTAAATCACCTTAACCGGGTAATGAGTAAAGAAGAGATCATTGATCACCTTTATGGTTTTGATAATCCCCCTAACACTAATGCTATTGAAACCTATGTAGGACGATTGCGCAAAGCACTCTCTAATAGTAATGTAGAGATCAAAACCCTGCGCGGACTAGGTTATGTATTGAACAAGTCAAATAACTAATATGAAATTAACGTGTATTTATTGAACAACCCATTCTCTCCGAAGTCACTGCGCTTTCAGCTGATTCTTGCGGCTAGTGTTGCTCTTTTTTTAATTAGTTTACTCTCTCTTATAGCGGTAAAACGTTATGCTTATGAAACAACACTCAAATTTTATGATCGCCAACTTAGCAATGCCGCATTGCAGATCATTGATCAAGTAAAATTCAATGGCTTAGCATTTAATGTTGATCTTCCTTTTTCTGCTTTTAAGATACTGGCTGACTCTCCTCGCGATAAAGTGTATTACCTGGTAACAACTCAAAAACTCAATCTGGTCACTGGTTACCCTGAATTATTAAAAGAAGAAAGCATTCAGAATATTATTGAAAACCACCAGATAAAATTAGAACCCGAAGCTGAATATTTTTATTTGGATTTCAAACAAGAACGGGTTCGCTTCTCAATTATTAACCGTTCCATCAATACCCGTGAAGGACCCCGCAATATCTATGTTTTAGTCGGTCAGACTACTCAGGATCGTCAAGTTTGGGAGCAGGAAATAATACAACAAGCAATAAAAATACTGCTGGCTGTGGTTATCGGTGCGCTATTAATTATCTTTATTTT
>JBLIEH010000118.1:0-6557 GCA_047632875.1 Psychromonas sp.
ACATTTTCCAGGTATTCTTGACGGCCAGAAACGGGTTCCGGTTGAATATTATTCGTCGCAGCTTGTTTTGCAAGAGTTTCAAGAGAAAGCTCACCGCTTAAGATGCTCTTACCCATTTTACTATTCCAACCGGCATAACGATCTGCGATGTTTTTACCAAGTACATCATTTTCAATCATTGCTGCAGCGCGCTCTAGCGATTTAGCCATCACATCCATTCCACCAATGTGACCGTGGAACATATCGGCGTCATCAATAGAAGGACGACGTAAATGTGCATCAAAGTTAAGACCACCCGTTGTGAAACCACCTGCTTTCATAATTTCATACATTACTAAGGTGTTTTCTTCGACGCTATTTGGGAACTGATCGGTGTCCCAACCCAGTTGCGGATCACCCCGGTTGGCATCCACTGAGCCAAATAGGCCTAATGATGTTGCCGTTGCAATTTCATGGTGAAAGCTATGCCCGGCTAACGTTGCATGATTGGCTTCAATATTCATTTTGATTTCATTTTCTAAGCCGTACTGTTTTAAGAAACCGTAAACCGAAGCCGTATCGTAATCATACTGATGTTTAGTAGGTTCTTGTGGTTTTGGCTCTATTAGAATGGCGCCTTTAAAGCCAATTTTATGCTTGTGCTCAACAACCATTTGCATCATTCTGCCGAGTTGTTTACGCTCTTGACGTAAATCGGTATTGAGTAGCGTTTCGTAACCTTCTCGGCCTCCCCAAAGTACATAGTTTTCACCCCCTAAACGTTTTGTTGCTGTCATCGCATTGAAGATTTGGTTTGCTGCACAAGCAAACACTTCAGGGTTCGGATTAGTTGCAGCACCATTCATATAACGCGGGTTAGAAAAGGCATTTGCTGTTCCCCAAAGAAGTTTAACGCCAGTTTCAGCTTGTTTTTTTTCAAGTACATCAACCATTTCTGCAAAGTTGTTTTGGGATTCTTTGATTGAATTCCCTTCGGGGGCGACGTCAGTATCGTGGAAGCAATAATACGGAACACCCAATTTAGTAAAAAATTCAAACGCGGCATCAGCTTTCATTTTTGCCATTTCCATGGCATTACCGGGTTTATGCCATGGGTGAGCATATGTACCCGCGCCAAACACATCAGCTCCTTGTCCACAAAAAGTGTGCCAATAGCAGGCTGCAAAACGCAGGTGCTCTTTCATTGGTTTACCAAGAATAATACGATTAGCATCATAATGCCGGAATGCTAAAGGGTTGGTTGATTCAGTGCCTTCAAATTTGATAGGTGCGATATCTTTAAAAAAATCAGTCATAATCATTATCCAATTGTTGTTAAAAAAATTAACTTGTTGCCGGTTGTTATCATTTTCTTTTTTTGCAAACTATTCAATTATGAAATTTAACAGTGCTATTCATAGATTTACTTAATGCTCCTTAGCTCGCATTTTTTAAACTTAAATATTCTGTTATTTCAACGTTTTTTATAATAGTTTCATTGGATCTATTCATAAAAAAAGAAGATAAATTTGATAAAGGAGATGTCCTTTAATGAGCGTTAACTCATTGCAATGAATATTATATTTCAATAAGTTAAATGTATTAATCAAATGAACACAGCCTATACACCCTGTATAGCTGTGGTTTTTATATTGCCAATAAGGTATTAATTAAAATCAACACCAAATTTATTGGGAGTATTTTGTTAAAAAAGATCCTTTAACTGGACATAAAGTTTTTGAAATTTTTTGCGCTTAAGTGCATAAGCGGTATGCTTTTCAATATCGGGAATATGAGTCTGAATCAGCCCTGGAACGGGGCAGACTTCTGAAAGTTTTTCTTGTCCCGCTAACCCTAGGTGGGCAAGGCGTGCAGCACCTAATGCGGGGCCCACATCTCCGCCAGCTCGATAAACGAGTTTTTTATTAAAAATATCAGCTAACATTTGGCGCCAATAAGTATCTCGCGCACCACCACCAATTAATGAAATCTCTTCGGGCTCAACGCCTGTTGCATGGAGTGCATCTAAGCCATCAGCGAAAGCAAAACCGACCCCTTCTAATACCGCTTTAGCTAACTGTGCACGTTTAGTCTCGTGCGTCATACCAAAGAAGACCCCTTTAGCATTAGGATTATTATGCGGTGTACGCTCCCCGGACAGATAAGGAAGAAAAATTACTTCCGAATTCACATCGGCATCCGTTGCAACCTCAGCAATCAGTTCAGGGACACTTGCGGCTCCGGTTAACTCTGCAACCCAATTTAAACAGGAAGCGGCACTTAATATCACTGACATTGAGTGCCATGTTGATGGTAAAGCATGGCAAAAGCTGTGTAATGCTGACTCTGGATTTGCCTTAAAACCATCACTGACGGCGAAATATACGCCGGATGTTCCGAGTGACAGCATCGCTTGTCCGGGCTGGGTAATACCAACGCCAATAGCGCCTGCTGCATTGTCGCCGGCCCCGGCAACGACGGGTACACAAGGCATTCCCCATTCGTTAGCAAGCTCTTTTGATAAGGTGCCTGTGATTTGGCTGCCTTCATATAATTTGGGCATTTGCTGACGAGTTAATCCTGTTGCCGCTAGCAGTTGATCACTCCAATCCCGTTTTGCTACGTCGAGCCACATAGTGCCTGCCGCATCAGACATATCGGAAGCAAAATCCCCAGTCATACGGTAGCGCAGGTAATCTTTTGGTAGTAATACTTTGTCTATCTTAGCGAAGCATTCCGGCTCATTTTTTTGTACCCATTTCAATTTGGGGGCGGTAAATCCCGGCATCATAATATTGCCGGTAATATCTCTGCTTGTTGGTACTAACTGCTCAATTTCGAGGCATTCTTCCGCGCAGCGTCCATCATTCCATAAAATAGCAGGACGAAGGACGTCGCCATTGTCGTCCAGTAATGTTGCTCCGTGCATTTGTCCTGCTAATCCAATCGCACTAACATGAGATAAGTCGATGTCTTTTGCGAGCGCTTTAATTGCTCTCTCTGTTGCACTCCACCATTCTGCCGGATCCTGTTCTGACCATAGTGGTGCTAGCCGAGAAACAGATAGAGAAACAGTTTTTGTTCCTAAAATAAGTCCACTTTTATCAAGTAAAATGGCTTTAACTCCAGATGTTCCAAGATCGATACCAATAAACATACAACGTTCCTTTTCTTTAATTTATATTTTTCATAAAGCGAAGAATAAGTCTTCCAGAGTGAAATACGTTCTCTCTGCACAAAATGTACTCGTTTACCTTAGGTCTCTACAATTACGTTTTTTGATACTGTCTTTCACTGATTTGATAATTGAGTGATCGATCACAAACTATGTTGAGGTGCATCAGTTAGGCTTCGTTTTGTCTTGGTAAAGACATTATCATTAGCGGTCAAAGAATTATTGTGCATGAAAATGAAGTCGATATGTTCGCCTGAACGCCATATCTACTTCATCTTCGTGGAAAATAACACTAAGGCTGGTTAGATATTTTTTGTGTGTAGTGAGATTTATAGTAAGCGCTATTAACTAATTATATTTTTAGTAAAGAAAAAACTTAGTCGTTTTTTTTTGATAACCCTCCCACATTTTTGAGCTGTTGTGACAGTAAACAAATTTGAATTAAAGTTGTTTCTAATGAAAAAAAATTATCGTATTACTTTATTATTCAATGCCAATAAGGCATATGATCGTCAAATTATTAAAGGGATTGGTGAATATCTGCAAGCCACCCAGTGCAATTGGGATATTTTTTTTGAAGAAGATTTTTGTACTAATCTGGAAAATATTCAGGACTGGGTTGGTGATGGTATTATCGCCGATTTGGATAACCCTGAAATTGAATTGCTATTATCTCATTTAAAAATTCCTGTAATTGGCCTTGGAGGCTCCTATGAAGACGAAAAAAATTATCCAAACATGCCCTATATCGCGACAGATAATGTCAGTTTGGTTAATACCGCATTTCAGCACTTAAAGGACAAAGGGTTAGAGAATTTTGCATTCTATGGTTTACCTGAAAGTCATTTAACTCGTTGGTCGAGTGAAAGAGAAAAAGCATTTAATCATATTGTTAATCGTGAAGGATATTATGGTTCAGTTTATCGAGGACAAATAACTGCACCGCAAACGTGGCAATATGATATGAACCGCTTAGCTGACTGGTTACAACGTTTACCAATACCTGTTGGTATTATCGCGGTCACGGACGCACGAGCTCGGCATTTACTACAAGTCTGCGATCATCTTAATTTGATGGTACCGGATGAAATTGCAATTATTGGTATTGATAATGAGGAATTAACACGCTATTTGACGCGAGTCTCTTTAAGCTCTGTCGGGCAAGGGTGTAATTCGATGGGATATTTGGCGGCGCAAATGCTTCATAAACGCCTGGTAGAATTAAGTGACGTTAGCGTATTGGCTGTGGACAAGAATGTTAAACATCCTCGTGTCATTGTTCCGGCAGTAAAAGTGTTCGAACGGCAAAGCACTGATTTTCAAGCAGTTAAAGACCCTTATGTTATTAAGGCGGTGCATTATATTCGCAATAATGCTTATACCGGCATAAAAGTTGATCAAGTTTTAGATGCGTTGAGAATTTCGCGATCTAACTTGGAAGTGCGTTTTAAAGAAGAGCGCGGACATTCCGTGCATCAGGAAATCCACAACTCAAAACTGAGGCGTGCTTGTGAATTATTGGCATCGACCAATATTGCAATTGCGGAAATACCTGCTTTGTGCGGTTACCCATCATTGCAATATTTGTATACAGTCTTTAAAAAAGACATCAATGTCACCCCAAAAGATTATCGTATTAATCATGCGCTCTCTTTAACCTAACAGCCTTTAGAATGAAGGCGTTAATTTAGCGCTATTTTAAAGATTGTTTTGTGTGAATAAGGCCGATTTGGGGCGTAAATACAGGCTTGAGCAATATCCGGCATATTCACTTGATCAGGGTAATGTTGTGTTTCAAGGCATAATCCATAATAAGCATCATAAGCTTTTCCTTCCCGTCCAACTTCACCCGGTAGCGTATTACCGGTATAAAGCTGAAGGGCATTTTGATCGGTGTAGACCTGCAGTTGTAACCCCGTTGACTGACAATGTACTTGAGCCGCTAGAGCAAACCCGTCTTGATTTAAGCACCAGCTATGATCATAGCCGTTCACTAATTTTATTTGTTGTTCATCGACAGCTAAACCTTCTTTGATAACTTTTTTGGTGCGTAAATCCATTGCCGTTCCGATTACGGGTACTTTGCTGATTGGGATTGATTGCTCATCAATTGCCAGATAATAATCCGCATCAATGGAAACAGTATGATCAACAATTTTTTCATGACAGCCGGATAAATTAAAATAAGTATGTTGCGTTACGTTAATTGGCACCTCTCTATCAGTGGTTGCACCATATTCAATAGAGAGCTCATTGCTGTCATTTAATGCATACTTAACGGTAAAGTTAATATTGGCAGGATAACCCGCGTCACCCTCTTTCGTTTGTATCGTTAGGCAGATCTCTTGCTGGTTAAAGGATTCAACGGTCCAACGCTGCTTATCTAGATGAATTGAAGCACCGTGCAGATGATTGTTACCTTCATTTAATTCAAGCTCAATGATTTTACCATTCAGTGGAAATTTACCGTTAGCAATCCGGTTTGCCCATGGGCCCACAACGCTGCCGATATAAGCTTTTGTATCCAAATAATCTTGAGGCTGATTAAAGCCTAAAACGATATTCTGCTGCTTAGCTTGTTTATCATTGACAAAAAAATTAACAATAGTGGCACCCAGCTCTGAAATGTCAATCTGAGTACCCTGTCTGTTTTTTAACGAATAGAGGTGAAAATCACCCCATACCTGTTTGACTTTTTGCGACATCATTTGCTCCTGTGTTTATTTTTTTTTAGAATTTCGATGTTTTTTAAAAAAAAGAACAAGGAATTTCATTTGGATAACGCTCTGAGAGGCTGATAGGGAAACAGCCACGACTGACTGCAACGCGACCTAGTTTTACTTGTGGAATATTGATCATAGTATTTCTCCAAATAGTTTTAGTTAATTAATCTGCAGACACTATGAAGATTTGCAATGGGGAAAAAAATTGTGAAAAATGACAAGCCCTTTGTGTTATTTTGTTTTAACAAGCTCGCTCACAAGAATACTCATGAAGTATGTACAATTGATTGCAAAAAACACTTTATTGCCTAACCAATTAAAGCAATCAATCCAACTGATCTAACTCATTTTAATTCAGTTTTTTCGAACACTATTTCTGATTATTACCCTGCCTATATTCCTTCTGTAGCCTAGTTAAAGAAAATCTGATGATTTTTATTTTTTCATTCAATTTCCTCCGCTTTTTGGTATTACAAAACTGGATGCGACAACAGAATGATTTTGGCTAAAAGTGTGTTTTTTGTAGCAAAAATGGTTAATATTTAACATTTCTGCCTGTTATTTAACCTTGATCACAGTTGGAAATAAAAACAAAAAAACGTAACGGTGATACGTTTTGAGAGAAAAGATTAATCAAAAATTTTAATTTATGGTGTGTTTAGTTCCCACTCGCTAAGTGG
>JBLIEH010000119.1:0-6546 GCA_047632875.1 Psychromonas sp.
CTGGAAACTTTGTTAGATGAAAGTAGTACTCATTAATGCTCGAGGTCATTTATTCTAGATAATTAAAAACAACGCTGGTTTTACTAAAAATTCAGGGTTGTTTTTCCCTTTCGGAGCCATCAGAAAAGCGTCAATTTATACCCCGCTGCACTATCCTCTGTTATCCTGCTAACCAAGTTATCAATAATGACCAGGCAATTGACAACATAATGAGCGCAACAAGAATATCAATGGCGCGCTTGATATGGGGTTTGTTCAGTTGTTTCGATAACTTAGCAGCACCTATTGCTAAGGTGAAAAACCAAAAAACCGATGCAGACATAAGCCCAAGCATAAAGTATATTTTGCTGCTGCCTTGATATTGACCGCCAACACTGCCGATGATCATGAGCATATCGATGTATACATGGGGGTTTAAAAAGGTCACTAAGAAGCAGGTGATCAAAACGATTTTTAAGGACTTTTTTGCAGAGGTGCGCGCGGCGCCATCAACCGCCTGGCTAAAGGATGATTTTACGGACATAACAGCGTAACTGCATAAAAAGATGATGCCGCCCCAGGTTAACAAATCAAACATCATTTCATTACTGGTTAATATCAAGCTCCCACCCATCACCCCAAGGGTTATTAATAAGATGTCAGACAGCGCAAAAAGAGATGCTGTGACTAAATGATGATTGCGGTTAATTCCCTGATTTAGCATCATTGCATTTTGACTTCCGAGTGGCAGGATCATGCTGATCCCAAGCATAAATCCCTTTGCTAACAATATTAAACCCATTTAATTTAACACCTCTATATTTAAAAGAAGCTGGATTTTGCACGCTTTAATGATATAAGTATAATTAATAAAATTTATCATATATAAATATGGCTTATAATGAATATCGATTACAAACTATTGTCTGCATTAAATGCGGTTATTGAGCTGCAAAGTTTCGAACTTGCCGCTGACAAGTTATGCGTCAGCCAGCCTGCGATTTCCTTGCGTCTGAAAAATTTAGAAGAGAAATTAGGCCAACCCGTAGTGATTCGCGGACAGCCGATCACTGCCACCGCCTTTGGCGAGAAACTGCTAAGTCATTATAAAATGGTGCAACAGTTAGAGAATGATTTAATGACAAATTTATTCCCGACTATCCAAAGTCAACCTGTGAAAATATATTTAGCGGTTAATGCGGACAGCATTGCAACTTGGTTCTTTGATGCGATGGCTACGATTTTAAAAAGCAATCTTGTTGAAATGAATTTATTAATTACTAACGGAAGTGAAAGCCTGGATAAGTTACGTTCGGGTCAAGCTGTTGGTGCTGTGATGAATATCGAAGCACCTTTATCCGGTTATCGCTCTTATAAACTGGGGGAAATGAATTATATATTAGTCGCTTCAAAGCATTTTAAAAAGCAATATTTTAATAGGGGAGTTAATAAAGCGGCATTAAAAATGGCGCCCAGCATTAGCTATGATCACAAAGATAATATGCACCTGCATTTTATCAGCAAACATTTTAACTTAGATCCCAGCCAATATTATTGCCATAAAATAAGCTCTTCAGAAGCCTTTGTCGATCTGGCAAAAAGAGGTTTAGCTTATTGTTTAATTCCGCAATTACAGATAGAAAAAGAACTGGCCAATGGTGAACTTATTAATCTCTGCCCTGAGCTGCGGTTAAGCGAAACCCTTTACTGGCACAGTTGGGTATTAGTGAAAGGTTTAAATAAACAAATTTCGCAAGAAATAGTGGCCTATGGACGACAAATTTTACAAAACTAAAACATGGATTTTGAGGCGGATGTTATTTTCGGATTGGCATTTAAAAGGGGTAAACAGAAAAGCACAGTCAGAAAATTATTTAAGCAATTAACTGACTGTACTTTTTTATTTTATTGAAATTTCGCGGTATTAAGCGGTACGTTGATTAGCAACGTACTCATTATAAGTACCCTGGAAGTTAACCAGGGTTTTATCTTTAATATCAATAATACGCGTCGCTAATGATGAAACAAATTTGCGGTCATGACTGACAAAAATCAAGGTACCCTGATAAACTTTCAGGGCATCATTTAATGCGTCTATCGCTTCGATATCCATGTGGTTAGTAGGCTCATCCATGACTAATACATTAATATCCTGCATCATTAACTTACCAAATAAGAGACGGTTTTTTTCACCACCGGAGCAGTTTCTGGCTTTTTTATTAGCATCATCGGCGGTAAATAATAAACGGCCCAACATGCCCCGTACGATAAGGTCATCGTGTTTAATGGTGCGCCACTGTGAGATCCAATCAAACAGATTTAAGTCATTATCAAAGTCTGCAGTACTATCCTGCGGGCAATAACCGACGGATGCGTTTTCAGACCATTTAACCACACCTTCATTATTTTGCAGTTCATTGACTAAACAACGCAGAAAAGTGGATTTACCAACACCATTTTCACCGATAACGGCTAATTTTGCGCCTGCTTCTAAAATCAGTTCACCGCCCTGAAATAACATCTGATCATCAAAACCGTGGCCAATGTTTTCCAGGATTAACGCCTGGCGGTGCATTTTTTTACCCTCAGGAAAACTCAATGAAGGTGACATACGACTTGATGGTTTGACTTCATCAAGTTTGATTTTATCCATTTTTTTAGCGCGTGAACTTGCCTGCTTCGCCTTCGATGCATTAGCGCCAAAGCGGTTGACAAAGTCCTGCAATTCGTTAATTTCAGCACTTTTCTTGGAATTTTCTGCCAATAATTGTTCACGAATCAAACCTGCTGCGGCCATGAAGTATTCGTAATTACCGGGGTAAATACGTAATTCACCATAATCAATATCGGCCATATGGGTACAGACTGAGTTTAAAAAATGTCGGTCATGAGAAATAATGATCATGGTACATTTACGTTGATTAAGCTCGCCCGATAACCAGTCAATAGTATTAATGTCGAGGTTATTGGTCGGCTCATCAAGCAGTAAAAGATCCGGGTTAGCAAAGAGTGCTTGTGCGAGCAACACGCGTAATTTCCAACCCGGTGCCACTTGCTGCATCAAGCCAAAATGAAACTCTTCTTCAATACCTGCGGCTAACAAAATTTCACCGGCACGACTTTCCGCGGTGTAACCATCCATTTCAGCAAATTCACTTTCCAATTCTCCAACGGCCATGCCGTCGGCTTCAGTCATTTCTGCTTTTGCGTAGATGCGATCACGTTCTTGTTTAACTTTCCATAATGCAAGGTCACCCATTATGACAACGTCAATGACATTGTATTGCTCAAAGGCAAACTGATCCTGGCTTAAGATACCTACTTTTAGCCCTACTGAGAGAGACACATTACCTGAGCTTGGTGCCTGCTCACCACTGAGGATTTTCATAAAAGTAGATTTGCCACAACCATTGGCGCCGATCAAACCGTAGCGGTTGCCCTTACTAAATTTAGCAGAAATATTTTCAAACAAAGGCTCAGCGCCAAACTGCATAGTGATGTTAGCTGTACTAATGATAATTTGTTCACTCCAGGGTAAAATTCTTTAAATTCAAAGGTAAGGTTATATAAAAACATTGCCTTATAATATTTGGTCGCAGAGTATAGCAGTGAAAAGTGTTAACTGCATTACACTTTGTCTTTAAAATCGAATAATAAATAAACAAAATAGTAAAAGCATTTAAATTTCAACGACTAAATTTGCTTGCTGAATAATGAGTCATCGCCATTTTTTGCTTTTACCGTTCGCGCAAAAGACTTGTTTTGGGATTTATTGCATTTATTGCCATAACGCTGCTATCTCTCATTCAGGTATTCAAATTCGTATCGGGTGGCAAAGGACTGCATATAAGGGCGTGTTTAAAGTGATAAATACTTTGCCTGGCGGTTATTTACCTCATATACCAACGTATGTTTCTTACCTAAGACTCTTACCTGAGATCTTTACGTAGTATCTTACCCACATTACTTTTAGGCAGTTCATCCCGGCGTTCAAATAAGCACGGGATCTTATAACCGGTCAGATATTTTTTACAGTGAGCGATGAGCTCTTTATCACTTAACGACTTATTGCTGACATAGAATAATTTTATTTTTTCGCCGCTGGCATCATCGGCAATGCCAATAGCCGCCGCTTCAATGATTTTCGGATGAAGCGCTGCCACCTCTTCAATTTCAGAAGGATAAACATTAAACCCGGAAACTAAAATCATATCTTTCTTGCGATCCACCAGGCTGAAAACCCCTCGCTCATCCATTTGACCAATATCACCTGTTTTAAAAAAACCATCTTGGCTAAAAGCATTATCAGTTTCTTGTGGTTGAAGCCAATAACACGTCATCACCTGCGGGCCTTTAATCTGTATTTCACCAATTTCACCAACAGCAAGCGGGTTATCGTTATCATCGGCAATACGCATGTTAGTACTTGGAAGCGGTACACCAATATTGGCTTGAAAATGTTGTTGGGTATGGATCCCGGCCGCCACAACGGGCGAACATTCCGTCAGTCCGTAACCTTCAATAATGCTCATTCCGGTCAATGCTTCCCATTGTTCAGCAATATGTTGCTGGGTCGCCATGCCGCCGGCAATAACAATACGCGCATGGCTAAAGTCTAGCGCTCTAAAAGAGGGTTTTTTTAATAGGACGTTTAACAGAGTATTGAGGCCGAATATCATGGTGAAGGGATATTGTTGCAAATCTTTTACGAAACGCTTGGTGTCGCGCGGATTGGTTATCAATAAATTTTGTCCGCCCATAAACATCAGCATCATCATACTGACGGTATTAGCGAAAATATGATAAAGCGGTAAAGGTGTGACTGCTTTTTCTTTGTCTAATAATGTCCTTGGACCAAAATGAGCGAAAACCTGGAGTACATTGGCAATAATATTCTGATGGGTTAATACAGCGCCCTTAGCAATACCGGTGGTGCCACCTGTGTATTGTAAAAATGCCGTATCTGAAGAGGCAATAATCGGTCTGACATAACGCTGCGAAGCGCCTTCCGTTAATACTCTGCGCATTGAAATGGCCGACGGCAGGTAATACTTAGGCACCATTTTTTTAATGTATTTAACCATAAAATTAATTAAGGTGCGTTTATAGACGCTTAATTGGTCACCAATGCTGGTTAAAATAATATGTTTAATATCGGTGTCTGCTAAGACCTGCTGCAGGCTGTTACCAAAATTGGTAACAGCCACAATCGCCGTTGCACCCGAATCTTTTAGCTGGTGGCGAAGCTCTCTTGGGGTATAGAGCGGATTAACATTAACCACCACCAGTCCTGCCCTTAATGCACCAAATAATGCAATCGGATACTGCAGTAGATTGGGCATCATCAGTGCAATCCTTTCCCCCGGTTGCAGTTTGAGTGTATTTTGGCAATAAGCCGCAAAGGCTTTGCTCTTTAAGTCTAACTGCTGATAGGTAAGCTCATGGCCCATATTGATAAAGGCAATATTAGCAGCGTATTTTTCGCTGCAATGTTCAAACAATGCTAATAAATTATCGAACTCAGTCGCATTAATTTCGTGAGGAACATTGCTGGGGTAGCTTTTATACCAAGCTTTATCGGTTAGGCTCATGGGGTAGTCTCAGTCGAATAGTGATATTTTTATTGTTATTATTATAACCAAATGCAGGCAAGATGCAGGTTAAAATGTGCATTTCCTCTGTGCATAACACAAATTCCAATCAATCTAAAAGCGTGCTGAGCACTTTCTAATTCATTAGCAAATGCTTATGCACAATAATGACACTATTGAATATTTGCCAACCTACTGGTTATTCAACTATAGTTTTGGCAATGAGTTTTAGATACAGGAGGTTAATATGTCTGAGCACCACATGTACAAAAAACTTGAAATGGTTGGTTCATCTAAAATCAGTATTGAAGATGCGGTAAGCAATGCGGTTGCAGAGTGTCATAAGACGGTAAAAAATATAAGCTGGTTTGAAGTTGTAGAAACGCGTGGACATATTGTTGACGGCAAAGTGGGGCACTTTCAGGTAACCATTAAAATAGGCTTTAGAATAGAAAATAGCTAACCTGAATGAGCTTTAATAGGGACTGGGCTGTCATTGGGGATCCCGATCAAGCAATTCTAGACTTTAAAGTATTATATGCTTATATAGATGACTCAGATAATTGTTTGTAAAAATCTTAAGACACTACTACCACCGAGGGCACAGGTGCGCTGCGCGCTACAAGGAGAAATGACTAAAAAGCTAATTATTGCTTGTTTTGTTTTCCTTCTTTAACTCTGTTGATGAAGAAGAATCGAAACATCGTTTCGCAGTCTGATGAAGTGTGCGAGTGCTCTGTGGTACATTTTTTAATGATGTTAATTTCACCTGAGTTAAGTGCATAAGTATGAAATATTACATTATGATTTTCTTATCAGAGATTTGTACTACCTTTAATAATAGGAATTAATGACAGGGACAGTATCAAATGAACTCTACCGCGAACATTTCCAAGCAATCAGGACTTACCTCTGTTGAATATGCAATAGTTGCCGGTTTGATTTCTATGGGAGTTGTTGGCGGTTTTTCTGATCT
>JBLIEH010000120.1:0-6495 GCA_047632875.1 Psychromonas sp.
TATCTAAATCCACGGTGACATTAATATCGGTTTCTTTGGTGGTACGGGTAACGGATGCAGTCCGGCCAATGCTGGTTAACTGCTTAACAATTGCATTCCAGCCTAAGCTTTCTTTATTGTACAGAATGCCGGCGATACCCATGTTTTCAGCAAGCTGGATATCGGTAATTCGATCGCCAATCACATAGGAATGTGCAAAATCGATGCGTCCTGATTTCAGATATTCACTGACCATGCCTAAATGTGGTTTACGGCAACTGCAGTTATCGGTCGGGAAATGCGGACAAAGCAAAGTGGCTTCGAATTTCACCCCTTGAGAGGCAAAGATTTCGATCATTTTATTCTGTGGAATATCAAAGTCAGACTGCGGATAACTGTCGGTTCCCAGGCCATCCTGGTTTGACACTATCACCAAAATATAACCTGCATCTTGTAATGTCAGTAAACTTGGGATGACGTAAGCTTCAAAGATTAATTTTTCTAAACTATCTACCTGTTTGTCGCTTATAGGCTCATCAATTAAGGTACCATCACGATCGATGAATAGAAATTTTTGTTTACTCATTGTTTGTTCCCTGCGGCGAGTGTCTTAAGGGTGGTTTCCATCTCAGCTTTTGAGCCGATGGTAATACGAATACAGTTTTCTAAGCGCGCTTTGCTGGCAAAATCACGCATGATAATACCGTCCTCGGCAAAAGCTTTAAACACGCTAGCTGAATCTTCAAAACGTACTAATAAGTAATTTCCGGTGGCAGGAAAAACTTCTTTTACATTATTTAACTGCAGCAACTGTTGCTGCAAAAACATGCGATTGTTATTCAGTATTGCAACCCGATCCTGCATAATCTTCAGGCCATGTTGCGATAATGCTTGCGTCGCAATTTGGGCAACAGGAGCCGGTACGGGATAAGGGGCTATTACTTTAGATAATAGGGTTATCACACTTTCCTGCGCCAGGGTAAAGCCGCAGCGAATTGACGCAAGTGCAAAGGCTTTTGACAGGGTGCGGGTGACAACCAGATGTTCAAATTGTTCGATTAAATCAACCTGGCTGAGCTCTGGAGAAAATTCGATATAAGCTTCATCGACAACAATTAAGGCTTTGCCTTGTGTTGCTTCTAATAATTCAATGAGTTTAGCTTTGTCCAGCATATTGCCAGTGGGGTTATTCGGAGCGCATAGGAAGACTAACTTAACCAGACTGTCGGCTTTTGTCACCGCTTGTTCAACCCCTTGATAATCAACATCAAAGTTATCTGCTAACGCAACTTCTTTAATCGCCACACCGCAGGTTTCAGCACTGATAGCATACATGCCATAGGTTGGTGGACAGATTAAGATACTGTCGATGCTTGGCTCACAAAAAGTGCGGATCAGTATCTCTATGCTTTCATCGGCGCCACGTGTTGTTAATACCTGGGTATTTTTTAGCTTGGCATAATCCGCATAGGCATTGATTAATGAAGGCGGTTGAAATTCAGGGTAACGATTGAGTTTGCTGGAATCGAGTTGATATTCACTACAGTCTGGAGATTCATTCGCGTTTAACCAAACGTCTCCCTTGCCGCCAATACGGCGTGCAGAAAGATAAGGTGTTAATGCTTGCACTGTTTCACGGGCAAGGTGTTTAATGCTGCTCATGTATTTTATATTCCCTAGCAAATAATTTCTGATGGCGGCGGGCAAAAGTTAGCGTATTTAGTTTTGCAACACCAAAATTTGCCCAAAATCATTAAAAGTTAACTGTCCTGCATATAGACTGCTATTTTGCACTGTTTAATTTATCCACACGGATAGTGACTGCACGTTTATGCGCCGTTAATCCTTCCGCATCTGCAAGGCAGGTCACTGTAGGGGCTAAATTAAGCAAGCCTTCTTTAGTTAATTCCTGCACAGTATAACGTTTAACAAAGTCCGCTAAGCCTAAACTTGAATAGGTCCGGGTATAACCATAGGTAGGTAAAACATGGTTTGTCCCACTGGCGTAATCCCCCACCGACTCAGGCGTCCAGGCCCCCAAGAATATTGAACCGGCATTTTTAAGTTTTGCCTGTAATGTTCTTGGGTTGTTTGTTTGAACAATCAAGTGCTCCGGGGCATAACGATTGGAAATCTCACAGGCCTGCTGGAGATCTTCACAAATGATACTAACACTGTGTGCTAATGCCTTTGATGCGATGTCGCGGCGCGCTAAAACAGCTAATTGCTGGTTAATTTCAATGGCGGTTTGCTGGGCAACAGCAAGGCTTGGCGTCACTAATATAGATTGTGAGTCATGGCCATGCTCAGCTTGAGAGAGTAAATCAGCCGCGATAAAAGCGGGATCAGCATCTTCATCTGCAATCACCAGTACTTCCGAAGGACCTGCCGGCATATCAATGGCGGCACCGGCAAAATCATTACTGACCTGACGTTTTGCTTCGGTAACAAATGCATTTCCAGGGCCAAAGATTTTATCTACGGCGGCAATAGTTTCTGTGCCATAGGCTAAAGCCGCAATTGCCTGCGCACCACCCACGGTATAAATTTCATCTACGCCGCACAGGGAGGCTGCAAATAAAATTTCATCGGCCAATGGCGGAGGCGAGCACAGCACTAAGCGGCTGCAACCGGCAATTTGTGCCGGTGCTCCGGTCATAATCACCGTTGAAGGCAGTGGCGCACTGCCACCCGGAATATAGAGTCCGACTGACTCAATGGCTTGCGTATGCATTTCACAAACCACACCGGGCATGGTTTCGACGCGGATCACATCCTGCACTTGTGCTTGATGAAATTTAACCACTTGGTTATAAGCGGTGCGGATAGCTGTTTTAATGTCATCACCTAAACGTGCGCTCGCCTGCTTAATTTGATCTTCTGAGACGGTAAAGTTTTCGCCGTCTAATTTATCAAAACGTTTGGTGTAATCTAATAGGGCGGCGTCACCTTTAATACGAACATCAGAAATAATTTCAGAGACTGTTGTTTTCAGTCCGGCAGAATCCGCCATTGCAGGGCGAGCAAGCAGTTGCGTTTGTTGCTCACCTGATAAGTCTAACCAGTTAACTGTCCGCATTTGAGTTTGCATGCCTACTCCATCATTTTTTCAATGGGTAATACTAGAATAGAGCTGGCGCCTAATGCTTTAAGCTGCTCCATTGTTTCCCAGAATAAGTTTTCTTTGCTTACCACGTGCAAGGCAACATGGTCACTGCTGCCTGCAAGTTGCATAACAGTCGGTTGCTCTGAACCCGGTAATAGCGACTTGATTGCTTCTAGATTAGCCGTGGGTGCATGTAACATAATGTATTTACATTCCTTCGCCGACTGCACGCCATCAATACGGGTTAAAATACGATTGACTAAATTTTGCTTTTGTTGGTTTAATGGTTCAGCTCGCTGGATTAAAACAGCCGTGGAACGATAGATAACTTCAACTTCTTTAAGGCCATTTGCTTCCAGCGTTGCACCCGTTGAAACCAAATCACAAATTGCATCGGCAAGGCCTGCACGCGGGGCAACTTCAACAGAGCCGGTTAACATACAAGATGTGTAAGGGATCTTAGCTTCTTCCATAAAACGTTTAAGAATATGAACGTAAGTCGTTGCGATACGTAAATTGGCAAGTGATTGGACACCTTGATAATCAAAATCATGATCAACGGCAATGGAGAAACGACAGGCACCAAAAGCTAATTCTTTTACTACCTTGTGTGCAGTTGGCTCTTTTGCCACTGCACGCATCATGTTTTCTTCTTCAAGTACGTTTTGACCGATAAAACCAAGGTCAACCACACCATCCATTATTAAGCCTGGAATATCGTCATCGCGTACGCGCAGAATATCAATGGCCATATTGTCACTGTGTGCAATTAAGCGTTGGGTATTCAGGTTTACTTTTATGCCGCAAGCTTTTAATAACGTAACGGTATCTTCACTTAAACGACCTTTCTTCTGTATTGCAATTCTTAAACGCTGCTCTGGCATTATTATTTTCCTTGTCCTAAAAACTAAAAAACCCTCGGGAGGCGGGACTTCCGGGGGTTTATTTTATTGGTAACCTCTGGAAGAACGTAAAAATTCTCCCAAGAATAAGATCCTGAAAGATTAGGTAATATGATGGTGGTGTGATTTCAGAATAATTTTTTTCATGGTTACATAATTCTCTATTGATTAAGTGGCTATAGATTAACAATCTCGTTATTAAAAGTGAACTGTTTTTTCCGACTATTAACGATAAATTGAGAACAATAGTGTCCTTTTACTGATTATTGCTCAGTCATTACTGGATTTTGTGATTCGCTATTCTGCTCTAATGCTTCGATTCTTGCTCGCTCTGCTTTAGAAATATATTTTGCTTTTACAGCCGGATTCTTTTTGGCGTTCATTCGTTTGATACGTTTATCGAGAATGCTGTTTAATTTTTTCTTTCTGTTCATGTCTTTTTCCGTACTTATCTATAATGGATGCATTGTAAAGATCTGCCAAAATAAAAACAAGTTAAAGCAAAATATTGCGGATATTAAATAATCTAACCCTGCAGATGCAGGTGCTAAACAGACTTCGGAGCCGGGATGTTTGTCGATTAAATTATTATGCCGCTTATTAAATTGAATAACGTTCGAGTATATATAGGGTTGATTTTTCCCGATACAATGCAGGAAGATGCTGTCGCTGTATCTATTTGAGCTTAGTAAAACAGGGAAACTGACTATGACTATTTATAACAATAAAACTTCATGCCCATTTTGCAATGGTGTTAATCAATGTATGGCTGAAAGTGAATCACCTTGCTGGTGTTTTAAGGTACAAGTACCCGATGCACTGACAGACTTGTTGCCGATAGGGGGGATCGATAAATCCTGTATCTGTTTTGCCTGTATTAATGCTTTTAAAGAAAATGAGAATTTATTTAAGGAAAAACATTCGCTTACAACAGATCTGAAAACTGAGTCTTACTAAGGCCTGTTTATCTTCCGTGGTTGTTTTTGCGCGATAAAAACGTCTTTAAGAGCACATTTAAAAACCGCAGTGGCACAGAATCGTTTTGAGAAACAGTTGATTACGTAGGCGAGCTATTTTATTGCTTTAAATTCAACACTGCATTTACCCATGTTTTTATAATTTATTTTCGTCACTTGATCAAATTCCACTTTGACAACGCCAGCATAGGAACCCGTGATGATTGCTTGTCCTGCTTTAAAGCCCGTGCCGCGTTTACTCATGAAATTAATTAACCAATAGAGCGGGTTTTGCGGCAAGGTGTTGGGATGCTTAGCGGTGAATTGCTGACACTGTTCTCCCTGTTTAAAGCTAATCTCTATTTGGCTTGCAGCATAGGCCTGTGATTTGTTAATTTCAGGACCAATAAATAAACCTTGATTTGCTAAACCATCTGCTAATTTTTCATAAAATGATACACAGTTATGATCTGCAAAACGGTGCTGTATTAATTCCAGTGCCATATGGCAACTGGCAATCGCCGCATCTATTTGCGCCTCACTGTAATCTTTTTGCTGTGCAGGTAAATCTTCGCCTAATATAAAGGTGATTTCCGGCTCAACCAGTGCAAGAGCATCATCGGCAAACAGAAAACATTGTGTGCCCCGTTGAATAGTATCGACAAAGATAGGGGCAAGAATAAATTGATCTTTCCCTAAGGGCTGTAGACATTTCCATCCGCCTACTTGATCCAACCGTTTAGCGATCATTTGTTGTTGTATTTGTAATGCATCATCACTTGAATTTGGCCTAATGTCATCAGCAAGTCTGGGCATTTTTGTGCCTGCTTTGCGTCTGTTTAATAACGCTGTTGCTGCCTGCGAAAATTTAATCTTGGTCACGTTATTGGCCTCGAGTGTTACATGATTATGAATGTACAAGGTAGATGCACAAAGCACTTCAGCAGGGGAAATACTGACAATAGAAATGCTTTGATTAGCAGGTCATAAAATTATTTTTTAGTTTTTAACACCGCGCCAGTAGCAACAATCACAAATAACAAGGTGTAGATTGAAAAGCTAACAATTAACCATTGCGGCATAGAATAGCCTAAAAATTGCCAAACGATGTCGGAGCAGTCACCCGTTGGATTAAATAACCATGGCAGCCATTCATGTAATGGTGCCCATGTCGGGAAATTAGGAAAAAATTCACAGGTAAAAAAGGGAGAAGGGTGCATTTGATAATCTGTATGCTGTATTGCTAATAAGATTCCCCAAACGGCACTTATCCCCCATAATAAAAAGGCGCTCAAACGAATCAAAACATTCTTTGGTGCACTGGCGCCTATTAAACCGGATAATAAAATGCCGAGCATGGCAAGACGTTCGTAAACGCACATGACGCAGGGCTCTAGCAATTGAACGTGTTGAAAATATAAGGCAGAAAACTCAAGGGATAAAGCGCTTGCGGCCAATAAAAGCCAAGACCAGCGCTGCTTGGAGGCAGCTTTTAAAATTGCTAACACAGATATTCCTAATATCAAAAAAAAAGTAATATAACTTTATCATT
>JBLIEH010000121.1:0-6407 GCA_047632875.1 Psychromonas sp.
CATGGACATATCCAGCATAAATTACAAGGGCGCTCTTTAATCAATCAACTTGAACAGGGTTATGCCTGCTGTAAAAACAGCTCAGGTTTGTTACCGCTTTCCTATCAAGTTTGTTACATAAAAGCGCGTAAATAACCGCTAAGCTGACTGTAAAACTACCGCGGCTTTATGTATCCTTTCTCTCAACTTTACTTTCTATTAAGTTCATTACCTAAAAGCGATCAAATAATATGCATCATTGTCTAACGCCTGATATTTATTTTGTGACTGGAACAGATACAGACGTGGGTAAAACCCTTTGCTGTCAGGCTTTGTTACAAGCAGCTAACAAACAACAACTGAGCACCTTAGCCTACAAACCGATTGCGGCAGGATGTCAACAAACCCTATATGGTTTACGTAACCAAGATGCACTTTTACTGCAACAAGCCTGCAGTCTAGAGGTAGCTTATGAACTGGTTAACCCGATTTCTTTTACACCCGCCATCGCGCCACATATAGCCGCCCAGTTAGAAAACAGGCCCATTGAACAGAGTTATATCTCACAAGGTTTAGAAAGATTAAAATCTTTAAACAGTGATCTTATTATTATTGAAGGGGCTGGTGGATGGCGTTTACCCTTAAATGCGGACGAAACGCTATCGGATTGGGTAGCAACGCAAAAATTACCTGTTATCTTAGTGGTAGGCATGAAATTAGGTTGTTTAAATCATGCAATCTTAACCTATGAAAGTATTCAAAATGACGGATTAGAAGTGGCGGGGTGGATTGCCAATCAAGTCGAAAAGAACATGCCGTTTTATGCACAGAATCTAGAGATGTTAAAACATAAAATTAACGCGCCTATGATGGCTGAAATCCCCTATTTAGATAACCTGACCGAACAGGATCTCTCTTGCTATGTTAATTTTAATTTCGCCGCTAATAAGAGGCTGTCTATCTAAGTTTCTCTTACTTGCAAAAACAATTTTTATGGCTGGTGGATATTATTCGAAATAGCTTGGTAGATGTTTAACAAACAGACCCAACCTACAGCATTATAAAAATAAATATACAGCATCGAGCAGTAAATAAACTCTCTGAGCATCGCTTCTATTATAGATGGCTAAAGTTTAAACAGAACATCCACAAAAACATAACATATGTGCATTAATTATGAATTTCTCCGATTCATATCAGTTATAATCTTATTTAATAAGTAGTTATGTTTAATAATAAGGAATTACCATGAAGCACCAAATGAAATTAATTATTGCAGCCGTAGTTGCAGTGTCCAGCGTTATCAGCCTTCCCGCATTCGCGAAGCAAACGGTCAAAGTAGGAATGTCAGGCAGTTATGTGCCTTTCACTTTCTCAGAAAAAGACGTATTACAAGGTTTTGAAGTTGATCTGTGGAATGAAATTGCATTACGTTCTGATTATGACGTGAAGTTTGTTTTATCCTCTTTTTCAGGCTTATTCGGGATGCTTGAAGCCGGCCATATTGATACTATTGCTAACCAAATAACCATTACCCCTGCACGTTTAGAGCAATATGCATTTTCAACCCCTTATGTTGTTGATGGTGTTCAAATTGTCACCAAAAAGGGCCGTGAAGATATAAACTCAGTTGATGATCTTAAAGGTAAAAAAGTGGCGGTCAATTTAGGCAGTAATTTTGCAGAGACGTTACGTGCACTGGATCCTAAACAGGAAATTAACATTATTACTTATGATACAGGTTTTGCTCAGGATGTCGTTTTAGGGCGTACCGATGCTTTTATTATGGACCGCGTAGGCTCTGCGGCTTTAATCAAAAAATCGGGTTTACCTTTACAGCTTGCAGGCCAACCTTTTGAAAAAATAGAAAACGCAATGCCGTTTCTTAACAAAGCTGAACAGATAGTCATCAGAGACCAAGTGAATGCTGCGTTATTAAGTATGAAAGATGACGGCACATTAGCGAAAATTTCTGTTAAATGGTTAGGTTCAGACGTAACCCAATAAATCCCATAATACGGGTACTGAAAAGTAACTTTATTTTCAGTACCCGTAATATTTTTTAATATTCACACGAGCCATTTCCTATGCAAATGCCATTAGATGTTCAATATATGATTGAGCTATTACCAATTTTACTTAAATACCTTAGTGTCACCATGGAAATGGCCCTGTTAGGTTTTTGCTTTGCAATAATACTCGCTGTTATTTTAGCGGTAGTGCGCGTATTTAAGTTACCTATACTGCACCACCTTGCGAGTTTATTTATTTCCTTTTTCCGCGGCACACCTCTGTTAGTGCAACTTTTTTTATTGTATTACGGTTTACCACAAATAATGCCTATATTTGCAGGCGTAGATGCATTTAGTGCTGCAATCATTGGTTTGACATTACATTTCTCAGCCTACATGGCAGAAAGTATTCGCGCGGCCATTCTGGGTGTTGATAAAAGTCAGATGGAAGCTTGTTTAAGTATTGGTATGACCAGATTACAAGCAATGAGGCGCATTATATTACCGCAAGCCACGCGGGTAGCGACGCCTTCTTTAATGAATTATTTCATTGATATGATCAAAAGTACCTCGTTAGCATTTACCCTGGGAGTAGCAGAAATCATGGCTAAAGCACAAATGGAAGCTTCCTCGAGCTTTAAATACTTCGAAAGTTTTTTAGCCGTCGCCCTTATTTACTGGGCTGTTATTGAAATATTTTCACGCTTGCAGCATTATCTTGAAATTCGAATGAACAGAGCTTACTAATGATTAAAGTAAAAAATCTAAGCAAAAAATTTGCTGATAATATTGTCTTAAATGGCATTGATTTCCAAGTTTCACAGGGTGAAATCGTGGTAATTATCGGTCCATCGGGCACCGGTAAATCGACATTATTACGTTGTTTAAATTATCTGGAAACCCCAAGTTCAGGAGTTATTGAGATAGCGGGAGTGAAGGTCGACAGTGCAACGGCGACGGCAGCACAAATAACCAATCTGCGTAAAAAAAGCAGCTTCGTATTTCAAAATTACTCTTTATTTGCCAATAAAACCGCACTGCAAAATGTCGCTGAAAGTTTGATCACCGTTTGGAAGGAGCCAAAATCCGTTGCCTTAAAACATGCCGAAACTATTTTACAACAAGTGGGGCTTAGCGAAAAAATTCACCAATACCCATCGCAGTTATCAGGTGGTCAGCAGCAACGTGTTGGTATTGCGCGTGCAATGGCATCCAAAGGCGAGGTTATCTTGTTTGATGAACCCACCTCGTCGCTTGATCCTGAATGGGTTGATGAAGTGTTAGCTGTAATGAAGCAATTAGCGCTGCAGAAACAGACCATGATTATTGTAACTCATGAGATGCAGTTTGCGCGAGAGGTGGCTAATAGAGTTATCTTTATGGAAGGCGGCAATATTGTCGAGCAGGGCACGCCACAACAGATATTTGAAAATCCACAACATCAACGCACCAAAAAATTTGTTGCCAGGGCGACAAAGCAAACTTTATCCGCACTTGATTCCGCCATGCTCTAGTTGCCTAATATATCGGCACATAAAAAAGGCCTTTTATGTACTCATAAAAGGCCTTTTTTATTATGATCACGTCTTAATAAATTAAACGATAATCCTAATACTAAGCTTAGTCTTTACGACTTGTTACTTCTAACAAGTGGTAACCGAACTGAGTTTTAACTGGCCCCTGAACAGCACCTACAGGCGCACTAAAGACGACTTTATCAAATTCTGGCACCATCATACCTGGTCCAAATTCACCTAAAGCACCACCTTGAGCACCCGATGGGCATGAAGAGTGTTTTTTCGCAAGATCAGCGAAATCAGTACCGGATTCAATTTGTTGTTTAATCTCGAGGCAGCTTTCTTCAGAACTTACTAAAATATGACGAGCACTTGCTAGAGCCATTTTATTTTCCTTTTGAGTTATATAGTCGACAACGATAAATTATTTTAACGCATCAAGCAAACCGTTATTTGTTTGATTTTAATATTTATTTTTAATCACCTATTGAAAAAATAAATATTAGCCATATTATGTCTTTGTTGATTTATCCATTTTGAGGTTTTTATGAAACGTATCGCTTTATTTTTATTAACAAACTTAGCCGTTATTCTGGTCTTAGGTATTGTACTGAGTTTGGTTTTTAGGTTTACCGGCTTAGACTCACGGAGCACCGGCGGTCTGCTGGTACTAGCCGCTGTTTTTGGTTTTGGGGGTTCATTTATCTCTTTAGCTATGTCAAAGTGGATAGCTAAACGCAGTACCGGTGCAGTGGTCATCACCCAAGCTAACAATGAAACTGAAGAATGGCTTGTTAATACCGTTGCTGCACAAGCTAAAAAATTGGGTATCAGCTGTCCTGAAGTGGCCATTTATGATGCGTCTGATATGAATGCTTTTGCCACTGGGATGAATAAAAACAAAGCTTTAGTTGCGGTCAGCTCCGGTTTATTGCAATCCATGACGCGCGATGAAGCAGAAGCTGTTTTAGCCCATGAAGTGAGTCACATTGCGAGCGGCGATATGGTAACAATGACGCTGCTTCAAGGTGTGGTGAATACTTTTGTTATCTTTATTGCCCGGGTATTAGGAAACATTATTGATGGCGCGCTAAACAATAATAATTCTGAATCCGAGGGGCGTGGATTTTCCTATTATATTATTGTGTTTGTTTTAGAAATGGTTTTTGGCGTATTGGCAAGTACTATCGTAATGTACTATTCCCGCCAGCGAGAATTTAGTGCAGATTCAGGTGCCGCCAAGTTAGTAGGAAAAAACAAAATGATCGCCGCATTACAACGCTTAAAAAAAGGTGCAGAGCCTCATTTAGAGGGTAATATGATGGCCTTAGGTATTTCAGGAAAACGCAATGGTGGATTATTTATGTCTCACCCGCCATTAGATAGCCGTATCAAAGCATTGCAAGAAGCCTGATGATTTATAACCACTATTAAATAAAAAAACACCGCTGTTCTACAAAATAGCGGTGTTTTTATCTGTCCTTATTTTATTTTTCTGCCACAATCTCAACTGCATTGATCACTACGCTAATAGGGAGCCTCAATGGGAAAACTGATTCAAATCGTAAAACCCGTCAATGCAGCAGAGTATGAATTTTTTTCTGTCTGTTTGTTAAAAATACCCTTCGCTATATAACGGAAGAACTATTATTAATTGTATGAAAATTTTTAAACTTTTATTTTTACTGTCAACCTTGCTAGTACATGCGAGTCTCTATGCGGATGTTAACTTTTCAATAAAAGGGGTGGATAATAAGGATGTAAAAGAAAACATAAGTGTTTTTTTGAAGGCCTTGTCACAACCTCAAGATGCTAATAATCAAAGTTATTTACAACAAGTACAAAATTCAACCCGGCAAGCGGTGACAGCTTTAGGTTATTATCAAATGAACCTGGACATTAATGTCACAGGCGAAACAGACAAGCAAACCGTTACCTTGCAGGTTAACCTTGGGAAGCCCACCCGTATCACAGAGTTAACGTTAAAACTGATTGGTGAGGGCAATTCAGATCCCGATTTTTTGAAAATAGTTAAAAGTTTCCCGCTTAAAAAAAATGATATTCTGCACCATGGAAAATATGAGCAAGGAAAAAGCCAACTAAAAAATCTTGCTCAACGATACGGTTATTTTGACTCGAAATTTATCAAAGCCTCGGTTGATGTTACTTCTGTCAATAACAGTGCGACCGTCAATATCTGGTTTGATACCGGTATTCGCTATCAATTTGGTGAATTATTTTTTTCATCAGAAGACTTGCCAGCCAAAAAATTTGTCACTGCTTTACAAAATTTTAAAGCGGGTGACCCCTATGATACTCGTACCTTAATTAAATTTAATACGGAAACTAATAGAACCGGTTATTTTAAAAACATCTCCATTCTACCGGAAATCAAAAAAAAGCAGGGACGCCAGATTCCTCTTTTGGTGGTTGCCAATATGCGCCCTAAAGACTCATTTAATGCCGGCATAGGCGTTAGTACCGATGAAGGAATTCGGGGTAAATTCCGTTGGAAAAGACCCTGGGTCAATCAATATGGTCATAGTATAGAGGGTAATGTTGTCGCCTCGGTGCCCCGACAAGAAGCTTCTTTAGCCTATAACATTCCTATTGAGGATCCTCTTTACCATTATTATTCGATTAAAACAGGCTATAAATTCGTTGATGACAATGATACCAATACAGAACAATATTTATTCAGTGTCGGTCGCTACAAGCTTTTAGACAATAATTGGTTACGCAATGTGTTTATTCGATATGATCAAGAGTCCGGTGTACAGGGGCAACAGAATTTTTCAACTGAATTAATTATGCCGGGGATAAGTTTTAGTCGTACCAGATTACGTGGCGGTCTTCATCCAACTTGGGGAGACACACAACGATACGAAATAGCCGGTGC
>JBLIEH010000122.1:0-6360 GCA_047632875.1 Psychromonas sp.
CTAGAATGTCATCATCAATAATACCTTCTCGTAAGTCCCCTAAATCGATCATCAATATAATTTGGTGTACTTTTCCATTATTACTAGCAGCTTCAGAAATTTTACGAATTGTTTCGATTTCAGAGTTGAGGGAGATATCAGTTAAATCAACTAACTTATTTACCTGGCTTAGCATGGGGATCCGCAGCATCATTTTAGGGATTTTCAAATCGACAATTTTTTCAAAATTTTCAAGTCTTGAATCAGCAATAGTACTTATCGCTGATTTAGCGATCATATCTATTATTGTTGGATCTCCACAGACAAGTTTTACAACGGCAACTACATCTATATCAATTTTTTTGCATCGTACTATTAATGTTTCTAAATTATGTTTAATGGAACTTAGATTTATTTCTACTCTCGGGTACATTCAAAAACCTCATACATACAAATAAACTCATATATTGATGCGAACTACTACATTTATATTTTCGGGTTAACTTCAAAAATTAGGATTTATTTAATGTTTTTAGTAGTTTTATTAGCAAATTCCCGTCATATAATCATAGAGTTTGGCATGAATCAAAAGGATGGCTTTAAATAAAAACCAATCACTAAAATAAGTTTTTTTTCAGGCGTTATTTCTAAATTAACCTCGAGATTTAGCGATTAATCTTGTTCGAAATTGCTACTATTTTTATGAGGTTTGAGCTTGAGAAAACCACTTTAATTATCAGAAGGGCGAAGATGTTAATTTTAAATATTATAATAAATTATAGGAAGGTAATAAATGATGCTATCAAGTAGTCGGAAAATTAGGGAACCTAGTTTGTTTGACTCTCTTATTCCTATTCTATTTTTGATCATATTATTATCTTTATCTGTTTATATTTTTGGATCTGATTCTTCATTTGGTCCTAATCAGATTTCTTTAGTATTTGCTGCGTCAATTGCGGCGGCTATAGGTTGGAAAAATGGCTATCAATGGGATCATATTCAAACAGGTATAACACAAGCCATACATACGGCTATGGGCGCAATATTAATTCTATTATCAGTAGGAATGCTGATAGGTACATGGATGTTGTCTGGTACCGTTCCTGCATTACTTGTTTATGGTTTAGAGGTAATTTCACCGACTTGGTTTTATGTTTCTTGTTGTTTTGTCTGTGCAATTGTAGCCATATCGATTGGTAGTAGTTGGTCTACAGTAGGTACTATTGGTGTTGGTTTTATAGGCATTTCTTATAGCTTAGGTTTGGATCCTAATATCACTGCAGGAGCGATCATTTCTGGTGCTTATATGGGCGATAAGATGTCGCCCTTATCTGATACCACTAACCTTGCACCATCTGTTGCAGGTAGTGAGCTTTTCGCGCATATTCGTCACATGACCTGGACGACCATCCCTGCTTTTATCATTTCTTTAATTTTATTTACATTTCTTGGTCTTACCGAAACAATAAGTACTGATATGGATAAAATTGCAATTATTACGGATGCAATCGAAAGTGAATTTTCCATTGGTTTACATCTTCTCATTCCGTTATTGGTTTTATTAGCATTAGCAAAAGCAAAAGTTGCTGCTTTACCTTCAGTATTGATAGGCGCATTTGTGGGAATGATATTTTCTGTCATTTTTCAACAAGAGACCATTTTAAAAATGGTCGGTGATGCTCAAGGACTTTCCACTCCCCTGGTTCTCCTAAAAGGTGTTTGGACAACAACATTCGATGGTTACAACTCAACAGCAGACAGTGAGACGGTAAGGGTATTATTATCAAAAGGAGGAATGAGCAGTATGCTTAATACCGTTTGGTTAATTTTATGTGCACTTACTTTTGGCGGTGTTATGGAGTCTGTAGGTTTGCTTAAAAAGCTAGTTGACTATGTGCTTAGGCATGTGCAAAGCGCGCAGGGATTAATCGCTTCAACATTAGCAACCGCATTTGCAGTAAATGTTATCGCTTCTGATCAATACATGGCGGTTGTTTTGCCCGGCCGAGCGTTTAAAGAAGAATATAAGCGACGAGGATTAGATCCTCTTAATTTATCAAGAGCTATTGAAGATGCAGGTACTGTGACATCCGTTTTGATCCCCTGGAATACTTGTGGTGCATTTATGGCGGTAACCCTCGGTGTGCAAACATTAGATTATTTGCCTTATGCATTTTTTAACATTTTGAGTCCAATTATAGGACTTATTTTTGCCTTAACTATGTATAAAGTTATTATGCTAAAAAAAACAATTGGTGTTAATTAATAATTAAACTAATCATTTTCTATCATTATATGAGCTATAAGATTCTTACAAAATATTTCAAGACTATTTAAAGGTATTAATATGAAAAACAAATTAAGTCTAAAAAAACAGCAGGTAATTCACTCATACAAACAATTGGCAAGGTATGTTTTTTTTCTTTTAATACTTGTTGGCTGTACAGACAATAACGTAATTTCTGATTCTGCTCCCCGTTTAGGTCAAACTCAATTAGTTGAGAATGCGATGATTGTTGATGGCACTGGCGCTCCGGCATATTTAGGCGATGTTCGCTTTAGCGAAAAAGGTATTTTGGAGATAGGTGATTTAAATAAAACGCCAGGAGATACCGTCATTGATGGAACCGACTTAATGCTTACGCCAGGCTTTATTGATACGCATAGCCACCACGATTATGGGCTTGAGCAACATACTGATGCTACAGCAGCGATATCACAAGGTATTACGACGATAGCTATAGGTAGCGATGGATATGCACGGGAAATTAGCGGTGATCTTAAAAAGAAGTTAGCGAATAATCCAATCGCTATCAATCTTGCAACCTTCACCGGCCATGGTTGGATTCGTTCACAAGTGATGGGAGATGACTTTAAACGTCAGGCAACGCCAGAAGAAATAGTCAAAATGAAAGCTTTGTTAACTGAGGATATGAACAACGGTTCATTAGGTTTATCCACTGGCCTTGAATATGATCCAGGAATTTACTCAAGTACAGAGGAAGTGATTGCTTTAGCTAAAACAGCTTCAAAGCTTGGTGGAATTTATATTAGTCATATGCGCAGTGAAGACAGAGATTTTGACGCAGCAGTTGATGAATTGATTAAAATTGGCAGAGAAGCGAATATACCCGTGCAAATTTCACATATTAAGCTCGCCGCTGTCAATTTATGGGGACAAGCAGATAGGGTAATCCAACGCCTTGACGCTGCAAGAGCTGAAGGGATTAATGTATCAGCAGATATTTATCCCTACACCTATTGGCAAGCAACGCTCACAGTGTTGTTACCTGAACGAGATTTTAATGATCTTGAAGCTGCACGGTTTGCTTTAGAAAATCTAGCACACGCAGATGATTTAACACTTACTTCTTATGCGCCAGACCCGAGTTTAATAGGTAAAAATGTAGCGGAAATAGCCGTGATAAGAAAACAATCAAATGAAGAAACCTATTTGCAACTCATTCGTGACGCTTATGGAGAATTATCTGACGAACAATTAGAGAATTCCAACGGAATTCGTGAAATGGTTATAGGTGTTAGTATGTCGGAAAATGATATCTCTGAATTTATGGCATGGACACATAGTAATATATGCTCAGATGGTTCAAACCAAGGGCACCCAAGGGGGTTTGGTGCATTTCCCCGTGCCATACGAAAATACGTAAAAGAACAGAAAATACTAACTATTGAGCAGATGATCCATAAAATGACGTCTTTAAGTGCACAACATATTAATTTAAAAGGTGTAGGTGAGATAAAGCCTGATTTAGCTGCAGATCTCGTTTTGTTTAACCTGAAAACGATAACAGATCGAGCAACGATTAAATCACCTGACCTTTTATCCGAAGGCATTATAGGTGTGTGGGTTAATGGAGAACGCGTTTTTAAAGATAATAAGGTAACAGAAAGTAGACCTGGTACTTTTAAAACGGCAACCAACGTTTCAAATTAATGAAAGTAACTAATACCAATCTCTGTTGGTAAATGACGCTAGGCGAGAATTTAAATGGGCTTAACCAAGGCGCTTGAATGAAGTAATAGTGGTGCTTTTTCGAATTCGGGCAACGCAGAGTAAGCCCATTTAAAACTCGCCCAAATGCAATGCACCAGCGTATTTTATCTGCGATATCGCTCTTTGAAAGGAAATGGTTATTCTTGCATAACAGCGCCTTGATCAAACCGCTGGACGTATTCTCAGTGGGTACTTATTAATACGGATTGGTATAATACAACATGAAGATATAACGGCCTCCTGAAAGCCTAATAATTTAGTAGGTAGTTATATTTAAATATTCAACTAGTTAATATCAAACTAAATTCTATCTATTTAAGTCGTAAGGGAGTGTCGGATTTACTCTAGAGATAACATATCCATGATGGTAGGCACGGCAAGATCACGAACGTTTTTTGAGCGGAAAAAGATTATAAAAAAGGTGGGGGTTGTACAAATAACTATCGTTCATGCCGGTTTCTGAAATTTACGGTTCACTGTTTAATCCGTATGTTTATAAAACGAACACTCGTGCTCTCACCGTGTGATGGTAGGTACCCAGTCCAGGCTTCATACCTGCGCTACCTCGTCTATCGATGCCCCCTACAAGCCATAGTCGTACCTACGATGTTTCAGTCCTTTGTCGGAGGATTGGTCAACTTGGCGCTGCCCAACAACTAAAGAATCCAGTTTCACCTACCGGCCCCCCTTTTTGTCTACGTAAAGGAATAAAACTGATCTGGTGGTGTGGCAGGATTTGATCATCAATTGCCCGGATTGCTCCAGATTGCGCTATGGCGCCACAGGTTTTTTGCCTATCATTTCCCGGCACTTTTCGTTGTAAACTGCCCTCATTTAAAAAATCAATTATTACTGAGTGCTCCACGGCGAATATGATTAGCCGATGAAGAAAGAGTAAAGGGTTGTTTGCAAATATGCTAAAAAATCAAGACGGTGTATTGCTCCTGATATTTTGTGAACTCAACATTATGGTTTAGAGTCAACGTCTTTTTATTTGTCATATATATCCAAAGCCATTGGAGTGGCAGCCAGGCGGTCAAGGAACTCAGCCCCATGAGCTTAGACGTGCTAGATGATCGGGAGTGAGAGCAGCCAACAACGCTGTAGCTTCAAGGGAGACGGATATACACATTCTCAGAGGAAACAACAACATGTCGAATATACTGCATTTAGCCATTCCTGCCGGTGATTTAAGTATCGCTAAAACCTTTTATTGTGATTTGCTAGGCTGCAAGGAGGGTAACAGTGAGGAGGGACACTGGCTGGATATCGATTTTTGGGGCAATGAACTGACATTGCATCAGAGCACAGAAAAACTAACCGGTACCCGACATGATGTAGATATGGGGGCCGTGGTGGTGCCACATTTTGGGATACATATGCCTGATCACGAATTCCAGGCATTAAAAGCCCGTATTGAAAAGTCTGGCCTGGCGTATTTGGATGCGCCCTACCGGCGTTTTGTGGGCACTGAATTCGAACAGGAAACCTTTTTTATTGAAGATCCTAATGGCAATGTGCTGGAAATGAAAACCATGATGGATCCTGCCGTCTTATTCAAAGCGGCCCCTGGCACAACAGGCTAAGCCTGACACAAAAGAGCACAGTGGTTGATTCTCCCTATTCATATTAACCTAGTAAATAGTTGACTTGCTGGTCTCGTCCCATTGTTGAGGCAGGAAAACGTCTGCCTCTTGCGCTACTTTGTGGCTTGATTTTTAGGCACCTGAGCCCCGTCTTTATTGACCATAAGATGGCTTTGATATCTAGCCGATGAGCAACCTTAGCTAGTTATGACTGCGGTGTGTAACTCGATTAAGCGCTTCAATACTCAATACCTAAAGATAGCGTTTACCGATTGTATTACCCGCCTCATGATATGTTAATTTATCTAGCCAACCACACAGCTTCAAGGGAGACGGGTATAGTCTAGTTTTTCACGCACACAAATAGGGCGTTGCCGGATGTTTTATCCCAAGGCAGGATTTTGTCATAGTCATGGGTAAGTACGTGTACGGTAAAATATGGGTGTAACAGGGCCTGCAACTCAGCAAAATCTGTCGCTACCATAGGGTGTTCGTCTTGCCATGTTTGGGTCAGGTTATGGCTGGTTTTTTCAATGCTAAGTTTGAGTAATTGCTGGTCGCCTTGCTCTTTGTAATACCAGGCAGTACTGAAAACGAAGTGGCAATTGTCATGCTCAGCGCTATGAGTCACCCATAAATGATTATCAATTTTGCTTTTATCCACTGCATTAAAACAAAACAGCCCCCCGGGCGTTAAGGCGTTATGCACACTGGCAATACAGGCTTTGAGCTGGTTAATATTACCACTGTAGTGAATAGAATATAAAAAGCAGGAGATCA
>JBLIEH010000123.1:0-6352 GCA_047632875.1 Psychromonas sp.
TTGTTTTGCCGGAAGGTGATATTTATAAGGTCTCAGGACAAGGCGTTGCTGGCGGTACAATAGAGGGTGATAATATCATGCAGTTGAGGGAGCTTTGTTTACCTGCGTATTAGCGAATGAAAGCTATTTAGATAATGCGGAGGAGAGTGGCCATCGGATGGCGATATTGTTGATATTGCTTTTTTAGAGTTGGCCAAAAAATTAGGTCTTTCTGTCTACGATATTAGAAAGCAGCAAAAAAGCTTGAAATTATTCCCTCTGAGTCTGAAAAATCCAGAAGATCTTGGACCGAAGTTATTATAAAAAAGGAAAGTGTGAGTAATGATTAGGTAAGATTACTTCAACCCAACCTGTGGCCTTTCGCTAAATAGTTTTATTAACCGCTGAATTAAAATATCCTAGACGAATAATTTTGCTGATGTAAAATACAAAGGGTAATAAAGAGCCTTTGTCTATCTAACTCGCTAGTTAACAACTAATATTATTAATTAGAGGAAATTACTTTTAACTAGATGACTTAAAGGCGCCGTTAGTGTATCTGTGGCTTTTGCACGAATAATGAGCGGTTTAAAATTTTTTAACGGGAATATCGGATAATGATCTTATTAACAATAATGCGAACCTATTGGCTTTTCTTCACCCTTGTAACGTTGACAGTTATTACGGTTCTGTCGCTCAATCCTATGGCTGATTTACCTGCCGTACCGGGTGGAGATAAAATACATCATATGATTGCCTATGCATTCTTAATGTTTCCAGTCGCGTTGAAAAAACCTAAACATTGGTTATTGATCGGTTTATTGTTTCTTTGTTTGAGCGGAGGCATAGAGTTACTGCAACCCTTGGTTGGACGTCGTAGTGATTGGTTTGATATTTCTGCAAATTGGACTGGCATTATGTTCAGCATCGTATTAGCGCAGTTGATAAATAAAGTGTTTCCCTCCTCGCAAAACCAAAATAGATAATTCCTAAGTGGCTTCATCTGTATTAACCATGAACATCAAATTTATAATAATCCAGCGTCTATTAGGCCATACCAGATAAAATAAAAAGCTTGTAATACATAAAATTATTACAAGCTTTTTTGTTAATAAACAGCTGAAACTAAGCGCTTACTAACGCTAATGTATCACGGGCAATAACCCACTCTTCGTTGGTTTGAATAACCATTGCGACTGTACTATCTGGTTCAGTAATTATACCTTGATTCGATGATTTACCAAAGCGGTTTGCCAGGTTAGCTTGTTGGTTTACTTTAAAGCCTAATAAACTTAAACGCGCCAGTGTCAGTTCACGTATAGGTGCTGAATTCTCACCAATACCGCCGGTGAAGACCACTGCGTCTAATCGTCCGTCTAATGCGGCCGTATAACTAGCAATATATTTGGCCAGACGGTAGCAGTATAGATCCATAGCACGTTTAGCTGCTGCATCTGACTCGTAGTTATCTTCAACAAAACGACAATCAGATGTTTTTTCAGTTAAGCCTAATAAGCCAGACTCTTTAGTCAGCATAGTATTTATTTCTTCCATGCTATAACCTAATTCATCATAGAGGTAGAAGATAACGGCCGGGTCAATATCACCACAACGTGTTCCCATTACCAAACCCTCTAATGGCGTCATTCCCATAGAAGTATCAACGGATTGACCGTTTTTAATCGCACAAACAGAGCCGCCGTTACCAAGATGACAGTTAATAATATTTAATTCTTCAACGGGTTTGTTTAATATGCCGGCAACTTCAAGGCTGATGTAAAAGTGGCTGGTACCGTGCATACCGTAACGACGGACACCATTTTCGCGGTACAGTTTATAAGGCAGTGCATATAAGAACGCTTCTTCAGGCATAGTCTGATGAAAAGCGGTATCAAATACGGCTACATTTGGCAGTCCGGCAAAAGCATGTTGTGCCGCACGGATACCTACGAGGTGAGCTGGGTTATGTAAAGGAGCCAGGGACACACAATCTTCAATACCTTGCATTACTTGATCTGTGATCAATGCAGATTGAGTGAATTTTTCACCACCGTGTACGATACGATGACCAATTGCAAAGAGGTTTTCTTTTAATTCAGGTTGTGTGGACAGAATCTCATTGACAATATAGTTAAGCGCTTCCTCATGAGCTGCTCCAGCCCCTAAATCTGCACTGCCTTTCGCGCCTTCCAATTTCCATTTCATACGCACATCATTCAGGTGCAGGCATTCAGCAATACCCGATAATTTTTCTTCACCTGTTGACATGTCGATGATGGCAAACTTCAGTGAAGAACTGCCGCAGTTAAGTACAAGAATTAGCTTGTTGCTCATGTATCGTATTTCCTATTTAAAAAGATTGCTCAAATTGAAATTTTTATGGATGTTTGTAAAGGTTGTATTGTCTCTTTTCAGACAATGCTGGATAGCCGGAAAACACCGTATTGACTACCCCATGTAAAATGGGGCGTAGGATACAGGCGAAGTTGAGAGATAACAATAATAGTTTTTATTGAGATCAACCTGGCGGAAGATTTTTATCTGATTAAGCTCACTGTAAATGGTATGAATAGATAGCTAACTTGATGATTTATTATACGATAAATAGTTATCGCTGTTTTCTAACAGGCGTTAATGAAAGGCAATAATGAAACACAAAAAAACGCCTGAAAGATTGCTAATAGTTACAGAACAGTGACGATTATTTTTTACTGTGATTTATCCTGCTTATATTTACATCCCTGTAACATTTTGTGCATATTTGAATCACCATTTTCAGTCCCTTCCTGCCTCCTTTAAAGCTTCTTTTTCTACCGATTAATTATATTTTTAGTATGCCTGCAACAATAAAGGTACAATAAATCATAATTTTGATTGTTTGATAAAAAAAATTGATTAGTTGAGAGTTGCCAGGAAATGAAAATTGAATTGCTTAAAACATTTTTAGAAGTCAGTCGAACGCTGCATTTTCGTTTAGCGTCTGAATCTTTATTTATCACTCAATCCGCAGTGAGTGCAAGAATTAAACTACTTGAAGATGACTTAGGCGTATTGTTATTTGACCGCCGCCAAAAGCATCTTAAAATAACACCTGCAGGACATCGTCTTATTAAACATGCGCACGAAATTATTTTTATGTGGCAAAAAGCAAAGCAAGATGTGGGTGTCTCAGACCAGAAAACTACACAGTTGACCATAGGTTCAATGATGTCTATTTGGGATGTTATTTTGCAGACTTGGTTACAAAAGATACACCGAAATATGGGGGAGATTAGTTTGTTAACCAACGCCAGTTCGCCCCTTGAGTTGCGCAAAAGTGTTTTAAACAGTGTGACTGATATCGCTTTTTTGTTTGAGCCTCCCTTTGTTGAAGAGCTGGTCACAGAAAAGGTCGCGACAGTGCCACTTCATCTTGTTTCAACGCAATCCAATATTGATATAAAAACACAGAATTTAAATGATTATGTGATGGTTGATTATGGTGAGTCGGTCAATACTCAGCATCTGAGAGAATTTAAAAATGCGCCGCCTGCAAAACATTTTATGAGTCAACCGCGCGTCGCATTAGAGTATATATTAGAAGCAGGAGGCTGTGCCTATTTACCCCGGCAGATGGTTGTGGAGCATATAGACAATGAGAAACTCTACCTTATTGAAGATGCGCCAGTGTATTCGCGGGAAATATTTGCCATTTATTTGGCTAAAAGTCATAAAGCCGATGTTATCAATCAGGCAATCCAATACTTTCCCGAAGTTACTTATTGAACTGCACGAACTCTTTCATTTCTGCCGTTTAGGATGGTAATAGCGGCAGAAATAAAGGCTGACTGACTTAAGTCAGGAATAAGGCACCTAAGCCTAAAAAGGCAATAAAGCCAAAAATATCTGTTACCGTGGTTAATATCACCGCGCCCGACAGTGCGGGATCAATTTTCAGCTTAGTTAACAACCAGGGTACCCAGACACCGGAAAGAGAAGCAATAATGATATTGCCCAGAATGGCAATATAGATAGCTAAGGATAATAACGGATTTTCAAACCACAGATAGGTGATGCTTGCAATGACCGCCGCCCACAGTAACCCATTTATGCAGCCCACTTTAAATTCTTTTATTACAATGGCCTTTTGATTAGCATCGGTTATTTGCCCCAATGCAAGTCCGCGAATAATCAAGGTTAATGTTTGGCTTCCCGATATTCCCCCCATTGATGCGACAATAGGCATCAGCACAGCAAGCGCGACTACTTGCTGCAGTGTCCCCTCAAACAGGCCGATAAACCAGGAAGCCAGAAAAGCAGTCACAAGATTAATACCTAACCAAACCGCGCGGTTTTTACTACTTATCCATATATTAGAAAACAGATCTTCTTCTTCGATCATGCCTGATGATTTAAATAATTGAATATCTTTCTGCTCTTCCCTTATGGTATAGGCTTGCTGTAAATCTAACCTGCCGGTTAAACATCCTGTTAAATCCACAACGGGTAGGGCGGCTTTACCCGATATAATGACCTTTTCAGCGGCAGAATAAATATTATCAGTGGAGAGTAAAACATCATGATTTTTATCCACAACGGTAGAAATGGGAGTGTCATCTGTCATTGCGATAAGCTTAGCAATGGCAACTTCACCGATCAGTGTTGCATCCTTATGGGTGACATAAAAGACTTCAGTGAGAGGAGGCAAAAAATTTGAAATGATTTTTTTGACCGCCGAGGTTTTTAGTCGTTCAGGAATCTGTATATCGTCAAAACTTTGCCAATGGCCAACCTCCTCATTGGAGAATTCTTGTGCTTTCTGAAATAAAGCTCTTTGTTTCGCAGTCATTTTAGAGACAGCGTAATCAACAAAACGATCACTCAGATCTTCAGAAAGATCTAATAATTCATCTGCATCCAATTTCTCAAATAACGGGAAACATTCATCATCTTCAATGGCATTTAAAATTAATTGCCGAGATTCATTGCGCATTTCAAGAAAAACTTGCTGTTGCACTTCCTGGCTTATCAATTGCCAAATTAATTTTCTTAATGGGATTGGGAATGCTTCCAATAAGACCGCTATTTGTTCAAAAGATAAGCTGTTTTCTAATTCAGTGACAACATTGGCCAACGCAGATGGGTTTTCAATATTATCATTAAGCATTTCAATGAAAAAAGGCAGTTTTTCAAATGACATAGGCAGGATCCTTGTAGGAGATAAACTGATTTATTGATAAAAAATGCTATAAGGAGTTTTTTAATCAGCCAAATAAAATAACTTATTAAGTTTAACGGATTCGTAACAAACATTCTATCTCCTCAAGCAAGCGGAGACTGCCTATTGCTTTATCTTCCGTTGGATTATGTCGTCTTATTTAATAAATTTCCTGTGTTGTGAGGTAAAAAAACAAATGCAGGCTCTCTTTTTTTTAACAAAAAAAATGAATCATTAAGAACAAAATTTTTTGCTTTTTTTTTGTAGAAAAAAGCCTGATTATGCACCAAATTCTGACCGATAGAGATTTCAAATGGATAACAGTAATAGTGCAGTAGAATCAGATCTTGACTTAGATGTTGAACAAGAAGATGAAACCAGTACTTATTTTAAGGATTTAGCAGATCTAGAATTAGAAAATGATAACGAAGAATCTAATGTCCACAAAATTCGTTCTAAAAATAGAAATAAACGAATTCTTAAGGGAAAAATAGAGATGCAACTTGAAAAAATAAGAGAAAAAAAAGAATTCGACTCTTTATATGATGACTGGAACTAAAATTTATCTGATGACTAAACTAAAAGGTAGAAAGAATAGCTAGCGTATAATACGGACTTAAGTTTAATCCAATGAGCTGAATAATCAGTAAAGCGCCCAAAATGGCGGCGGTTTGATTTTTAAGTATAACGGCTAAAACCGTCCGTCATTAACAATATACCGCAGTGTTTTTATGCTTCAATAATTGCTTTCATCGCAAGGAAAGGAACTTGCAAGGCGATATTAACTTCTTGCCAGCAGCGTTTCAGAGACTCCAGAAAGAGCCTGTAAATCTCAACCTGCACAAAACAGGAATAACCTGTATTCTACAAATCTTAAATGATTCTTGTCCTGTGTCACGCTGTGAACGGCTTTAGCTGCTCAGGTGATTAGCCAATTCGAAGGGCTAATAATACACCTTAATCACTGCAATCTATGTAATGCAAAAAAAACGATGAAAATCTTTGCAGGCGCCAGTTGCACTATATTAAGTTATTGATAGTAGCAGGGTACCGCCGTATTATGTGCTCGGATAAAATGAATGCACATTGCAGTTAGCGTTGATAAAAATGCCGCTAGTTGTAAAAATAAATAACAGGAGTGGTTATGAGTAAAAATTTAATAGCAGTTTTAATGGT
>JBLIEH010000124.1:0-6347 GCA_047632875.1 Psychromonas sp.
ATATGTATTTACCCGCAATGCCGAGTATTGCCAGGGAATTTGGGGTAAATGCGGGTGCCATTCAAATTACATTAACAGCCTATACTGCCGGATTTGCCATTGGTCAGCTGTTGCACGGTCCTTTATCTGATAGTTTTGGGCGTAAACCAGTACTGCTTCTGGGAATACTCTTCTTTGCTATTGCCGCTGTTATTATTGCAATGAGCGTGAGTATTGAGGCATTGATCTGGGGACGTGCTGCTCAAGGTTTTGCGGGCGCTGCCGCGGTTGTTGTGATACAAGCTATCGTCAGAGATATGTTTGCTAAAGAAGATTTTGCTCGTACTATGTCATTTATCATCCTGGTGATGACTATTGCTCCCTTGTTAGCGCCCTTAGTGGGTGGTTATCTGGCGGTTTGGTTTGGTTGGCGCTCTATTTTTTGGTTATTAGCCTTGGTTGCATTTGCGGTGATCATCGCTGCTAGCCTGGCGATTCCTGAAACCCTAAAACCTGAAAACAAACAATCATTTAGTCTGCGTGCCTCAATACGTCATTTTTATACTTTATTTACCACACCTCAGGCATTTGGGTTGATTTTTACGGGGGCTTTTTCATTTGCAGGTATGTTTGCATTTTTAACCGCTGGCTCTTTTATCTATATCGAGTTATATGCTGTAGAGGTTGCCAATGTTGGTTATTTATTTGCTTTAAATATACTTTTAATGATGTTGATGACAACGTTCAATGGGAAATATGTAAAAAAACTGGGTTCGCATTATCTGCTTCGTTTGGGCTTAACTATCCAAGTAGTCGCCAGCTTATTATTAGTGTTAGCGCAGTTATTGGATTTGGGTTTATGGGGAGTCGTTGTACCCGTGATGTTATTCGTTAGTACCATTTCAACCGTGGGCAGTAATAGTATGGCATTATTATTAAATGAATATCCCGAAATGGCCGGGACGGTATCCTCGCTGGCTGGCTCGCTTAAGTTTGGTACGGGAGCATTGGTAGCCGCTGCCGTTTCTTTATTACCCGGTGGCACTGCCTGGCCGATGGTCTTGATGATGGCGTTATGTGGATTATTATCCATGATATTTTATACCTGCTTTGCAAAAGAAGTCTGATAATAATGGAATTGGTATAACAATCATCAAAAAACCAGATTGCAAAACAGCAATGCTCAATATCATCACATTAGTGAAATCTGATTTTCCATTTAATCATCCTGATATTAATATTTGCGGGGATACTTGTGTCGGCTGTCCTAAAAAATTAATTGAATTAGTTGAAACAGAAATCATGCACTGGGAGTCTGCAATTGAACGCGGGGAAATTCCAAGTTTTAACGAGATTTCTGGTTTTGCAAAATTATGTAAAAATGTGCGCAGGGGACTGGTGCGTAATGGTCTACTTTCCGGAGCCTTAAGTAAAGAATGATCATATTGTTATAAGGGGCAATCTTGAGCGGATTATTTTACCACTCCGCGTTTGATCAGTGCTGCCCGTAATGCCTCAATGCGATCACGGTTAACACCAAAGTCGGAATATCCAAGACGTGAAGCTGAATACACCGCGATTATACCTTCGCTTGCCCGCAGTTGTAATTTGAGATCATCAACAAATCCGAATAGGGCACTTCGACATTCAACCTGTAAGAAACTATCTGTTTGTCGAACAAGGTTGCTGCGGGGGATCTGCATAATGACCTCCTTTACAATAGGCCATGCCTGTTCGGCCGATGTTGTCAGTTGTAAGGGTAAAATAAGGTGTTTTTTGTCGTTTGCATCGCTTGAAACACAATTTGGTGAAGTGGGGCAGGGAGCTATACTCTCAGTCGCGCGGCTGCTCTCCGGTGAGTTTGTTTCACTGCAGGCACTGAGGCTTAAAATAAGACCAACGGTCAATAAGGCAAGAGCAGCTATTTTCATGTTTTTATAATCCTTCTTCAGTTGTAAAAAAGTCTGATTGCTTTGACTAATCAGGCGCTCAGATCTACAGTTTTATATTAAAAAGTGATAAAAAACCATCTTCCTTTAATTTTGACCAAGCGAACCGAATAACTCAGTCTCGTTTAATATTAAGTTTGGGAACATCTCATATGAATTATAAACTATTTTTCCTGCTGAGCTTTTGCTTCTTATTTTCCGGTTGTACCAGTAAATTTTTTTACAATAATATGGATTGGATTTCTGAATGGTATTTAGATGATTACGTTAAACTAAACGCATCACAAAATGACCTTTTAGAGACTCAGCTAGATGCTATTCACTATTGGCATCGTCACAATGAATTGGCTAAATATCGTCAGCAACTTGTGCAGTTATCAGATGATCTAAATAAACAGCCAATATCGACGGAAAAATTGCAAACACATCTGCATAGCGTTGATTTGCATTGGCAAAGATTACGCAGGAAGGGCAGTTATTATTTATCAAAAATGGCACCTTTATTAAATGCACAGCAAGTTAATTATTTATTCAATTATTTAGAACAAAAAAATCAATATAGATTGCAGGAATTTAAGGCTCAAAGCCGGCAGGAATATAATAACAAAAAATACCAACGAATCCTTGATTTCATCGAGGATAGGTTAGGCTCGGTGACTATGGAGCAAAAATCTTTTGTGCAGCATTTTATCGCAAAATCAGCGCTACTCCAAGTTGAACATATTGATTATGTCAGGCGCTATCAGCAGGCATTAAGGCTTACCTTTGAGTCTGAAAATCCAAGGACACTAAGGGGCGATTTGAACAAATTGTTAAACGATTCAGTAAGGTTTCAGACACCAGATTACCAGCAACAATTAAATGTAAATCGTCAACTTGCGCTGCAGTTATTGACTGAAATAAGTACAACGTTAACAGATAAACAGTTGCGACACCTTAACCTTGAAATTAATGACCTGATCAGATTAATCGATAAACTTATCCTGGATTAAGCAACAAAAATAGAATCTTACCGTGAATAAGCCCCTGCCGGTTAACCTACTCATTGCAAAAAATGACACTGTATATTTAGTGAGTTATCAGTTTTTTTAATTTATTAATATCATGGTGTGTTTCAAAAAAATCAATCATTGCATTGGCTTGAATCTGTTTTACCAGTGGTAAGCGTTTTATAAAATTTTTGAGGATGGCAAAAGAGCGGTCAAACTTTGTGTCTGGTGCTAATTTATCGGCATTCTCGACCAATTTTTCGACTGTTGTAGCATCAATCAAAAAGCGCACAAAGGCCATTACAACAAAATCCAATGAACTTTCCAGATTTACTTTTTCAGCTCGTTGTATTCTAATCTTAGTGGTTTCCAACTCTTCACAGAGCACCGAAACCAGTGCAGCTGAAGTTAATGCATCGTTTACTTTTGTTTTTAAGGAAGGTGATCTGCTTTTCCCAAAACGTGCAATAATTTCATCAAAAATTTTAACAGCATCTTTGGCTTTATTAAATTTCAAAAGAACCATGGCTTTATCTTCTAAGGCTCGCGCAACGAGTTGTTTAAATAGCAATTCGTTACTCCGGGCAAAACGAAGATGTATCTTGTCGCAAAGCTCAATCACCGCTAAGGGTTTCTCCTGACGATCAAATATAGCCAGCATATGACCCATGGATTGTGTCACCAGAGTCTGAAGTTTTAAATCAGCACTGTCTGCAAAAAGAGCAACAACTGACTCGTAACCGGCAATAGCTTGTTTTTGCTGTCCTATTTCATCCAGATAGTGACTTTTATTAACCAAGGCTTGCGCCATTATCTGCTGCAATTCTAATTCAGATCTTTGCTCCAATCGTGATACCAGGTCATCATAAATGGTTAAGGCTTGATCCGTAGCATCTGTTTCAGAGAGTGCCACGGCTTTATGAATGAGTGCACGGTTAATTTGAACTTCAAAAAACAGATCCGTAGCATCTGAAAATCTGGCGATGATTTGATCATAAACAGTAATTGCCTGTTCCATTTGATCGAGTTGCTCTAGTAAAAATCCTTTCTGAAAAAATGATTTGATCAGCTGATTTTGCAATTCAATAGGATCATCTGCTGAGACACGTAAAATAATTTCATCATAAGTTGTGATTGCTTCTGTCGTGCGCTGACTTTTTTGCAGGGTATAGGCTTTGTTGAATAATGCATTTGCCAATAATAAATCACTGCTCTGTGGATTGTTGATAACCTGGTCTAAAAATGCAATAGCGCTTAGGTAGTCTTTTTGGTGAAATGATACGATAGCCTGGTCAAAGTTGTCGGTTGCAGAATAATCAACTTTTTCTCTGTGCATTAAGCGATTATTTAAATTAATCGCGAATTTTTTAACATCGTCGGGATCTGAACTTTGATCAAATTGGGTAAGACTAAATCTAATATCATTTTCATATTGTGCAGTTAAGGATTGGTACAGGTCAGATAAATGACCCAGCTCTGTCGCGGATTTTTTGGCTATAAATAAACGTTCATCTAATAGGGTTAAGGCTTTTGTCATAGTATGGTTGTGCAATGCTTCGGTTTTTTGCTGCAAACGATCAACTATTTCAGATTCTTTCTCCTCCAACCAGATAAAGAAATGTGTTTCAGCACTTTTTTTCGCCGTCTTGATGGCATTACTTTTTGCCCTAAGTGCGAAGATAAATGCAAACAAAGCAACCAATAAGCTTAATAGCGCGATTAAGGCTGCCAACAGATTATTATCAACAATAATATCTTTATCTAAAATTCGGATGGATTCTCTGAATTGTAAACTAACCCCCTGATCGACAGTGCTGTTTATTGGCGCATTAATCTTGCGGATATCTAATGTAAGCTGGTCTAATTGTTGCTGTAGATTTTTGGTACTATCGGTACGTTCAGTGTTTTTTTCAGACAAAGGTATTGGTGTGGTTTTTTCCTGCGCTTGAATCTGTCCTGGCTGCTGCGAAAGTTTCGAAGAAGCGTTTAACAGGCTGCTGCTTTTTTCAACCTCAGGGTTTTCTTTTTCGATTGCAAGTTGCTTGGTTGCTACCCGTTCAACTTGCTCTGCAGGCATTGTTGGTGATGCTGCGGATGTGTTTTGGGTGTCGGCATAAATGGAAGGGATAAAAAAGATTAACAAAATGGATAATGACAAAAAATGCATAACATTCCTAAGCTGAGACGGTTAAAGGCGATATGCTGGAACCATAACAGTTCAAGGCATTTATTAGAATGAAATCAACAAAAAAAGCGGAATTAGGTTGTTCTGATCAAGCTGTATTAACAGTGGTTTATTTCGTTTTTACTGTTGTTTTTAAGTTTAGTCTGGATAAGTTTTAAAAACAGAAAAAGTTGTGCTTTATTTTCCGAATCAACTATCGGGTTATGGATTATTTGCGCTTTGCAATTATACTTTTTCAACAACACCAATAATCCTTGTTTAGCTGCCGCTAAAGCGAATAAATGCCAGAATGTTTTTTCTTTGCAGGGTAATATCGCAGTACTGTTTTTTTATCGTAATATTAAGTAGTATTCTGGATATAAAAGTGAAAGATAATTATAACTAAAGGAATTGTGAGTATGAAAATGAGAAATCCATTTTTATTGGCCACTGTGGTTGCCACGTCATTGACATTTTACGGGTGCGCAAGCTCTCCAACGGGCAGGCAGCAGATTTTACTCTTTTCTGGTTCAGAGATGTCACAACTGGGTGCGCAGTCCTTCGAAGAGATAAAAAAACAGGAAAATATCAATACGGATAAAAAAACAAATGCCTATGTACAGTGTGTGACTGGCGCAATTACCGGGCGTTTAGCGCCGCAATCTGATTTTACCCAATGGGAGGTTGTTGTTTTTGATAGTGAACAGATTAATGCCTTTGCACTGCCGGGCGGAAAAATAGGGGTTTATACGGGTTTACTCAAGGTGGCTGTTAATCAAGACCAGTTGGCAACAGTGATCGGCCATGAAATCGGCCACGTGACGGCAAATCACAGCAACGAACGTCTTTCTCGAACGCAGTTAGCCAATACGGGGTTACAAATTTCCAATGTTGCCACAGGGGGCTCGGCATATCAAAATATCGTCATGGCGGGGCTTGGTTTAAGTGTACAGTATGGCGTATTAATGCCCTACGGGCGTGCGCAGGAGACTGAGTCTGACGTGATAGGATTAAAACTAATGGCAGAAGCCGGATTTGATCCGCAACAAAGTGTTAATTTGTGGGAAAATATGGCCAAGGCCTCCGGGGGAAATCAGCCACCTGAGTTACTATCCACACACCCGTCAAATTCAACGCGAATCAAAAACTTAAGGGCCGAGATAGCCGCTTTACCTGCAACTAATGTAAAACGTCAGAATTGTACATTGTAAATTGTAAAAAGGGTGTGGTTTCCAGATAAGAAAACCACAGCCTTATTTATGCCAA
>JBLIEH010000125.1:0-6291 GCA_047632875.1 Psychromonas sp.
AGTGTTGCAGTAGAGCTTATTTGTCAACGGTGCAATGAGCCTATGATTTATCAGTGTGAAGCTGAATTTACATACTGTCCCGTTCATAACCAAGAACAGGAAGATAATTTACCTGACGCCTATGAAGCCATTTATTATGATCAAAATGGTGAGGTGAATCTTCATCAAATTGCAGAAGATGAACTGATAGTGACTCTTCCGCAAATTGCAAAACATGCAATTGAAGAATGTCAGCAAAGTGAGTTTGAACTTACCTTTGGTGAAATTGATGAAGAGGAACAGCGTCCTAACCCATTTGATGCTTTAGCACAATTAAAGCACAAATAACCAGTAGGAATTTTTAACATGGCTGTACAAAAAAGTCGTAAAACTCGTTCAAAACGCGGCATGCGTCGTTCACATGATGCATTAACTGCTCCAGCACAGCTTTCTGTTGATGCAACTTCTGGTGAAACTCACCGTCGTCATCACATGACTGCTGAGGGTTTCTATCGTGGCAAAAAAGTGATCGAACTGTAAGCAATTACAGATTGATCGAACAGTAAGCAATTACCTTGTGTAAACTTACTATTGCCATTGATGCAATGGGGGGCGATGTCGGTCCCCATATTCCCATTCTAGCCGCTTTAAAATCACTTCAAATATATCCTAATCTATACGTCATTATTGTGGGAAACCGCACTCAAATATTACCTGTTTTAAAAAAATATCAGCTATTAGAGCACCCTCGCTTAAGTTTAATTCATACTGATAACGTTATCTCTATGGAAATTAACCCTGTTTATGCATTACGCCATACTTCAGATTCATCTATGCATATCGCCCTTAAACTTGTGTCACAGGGTAAAGCTGATGCTTGTGTCAGTTCCGGTAATACCGGTGCATTAATGTTGCTCGCCAAGCAAGCTTTAAAAACCCTACCGGGTATCTCCCGTCCTGCACTTATCTCATCAATACCTAATATGCATCTAGGACATACTTATATGCTTGATTTAGGTGCGAATTTACAATGTGATAGTAATACGTTATTTAATTTTGCAGTGATGGGCAGTGTGCTTTGCGAAAAGGTTGACCAAATTAATTCTCCCCGAGTCTCTATTTTAAATGTAGGCAAAGAGAAGAATAAAGGCGGGGATGTGATCCAGCGTTGTGCTGAATTATTAAAGCAAACTAAGCATATAAATTATACCGGGTTTGTTGAGGGGAATGAGTTATTTACCTGCAGGGCGAATATTATTGTTACCGATGGTTTTAGTGGTAATATTGCGTTAAAAAGTTGTGAAGGCATGGGGCGTGTATTTAGCGAACAACTCGATAAAGCGATAAATTCAAGTTTATACAGTAAGTTGCTGGGCAAATTATTAAGACCCATATTAAAAAAGCAATTAAAACATTTGCATCCGGATATGTATAATGGCGCAAGTTTAATTGGATTACGTGGTATTGTTGTAAAAAGTCATGGTAGCGCAAATGAAATTGCCTTTACCTACGCTATTGAGCATGCGATCAAAGAGATCCAATGGCAGATTCCTGCCAGTATTTCAAAAAAGTTAGAAACTGTATTATCAGAGCGAGATTGTTTATTACATGAATAGCAAAATTATAGGTACTGGTAGTTATTTACCAGCAACAGTGCGCAGCAACGACGATTTAGAAAAAATGGTTGATACCAGTGATGAATGGATCACAACACGTACAGGCATTAAAGAGCGTCGCATTGCCAATCAACAAGAGACAATTGCCTTTATGGGTAAAGAAGCTGCTGTGAAAGCGTTGCAGGCAGCCGATTTAACCGCTGCCGATTTGGATCTGATCATTGTAGGCACAACAAGTAACCATAACGCATTCCCTTCTGCAGCCTGTGAAATACAAAATTTATTAGGCATCTATGATATACCTGCCTTTGATATTTCGGCAGCTTGTGCTGGTTTTACCTATGCATTAAGTGTTGCTGATAACTTTATTAAAGCGGGTAGTGCCAAAACCGTGTTGGTAATAGGGGCCGATAGCTTAGCAGGAACTTGTGATCCAACGGATCGGTCGACGATCATTTTATTTGGTGATGGTGCTGGAGCGGCTGTTGTTAGCGCAACGGAAGACGAAGGTATTTTATCGACACATATTAATGCCGATGGCCGTTTTGGAGAATTGTTAAAATTATCAAACCCACAGCGTGGTAACCCGCAATCAGTTAATGAAGCTTACTTAACAATGGCGGGTAACGATGTTTTTAAAGTTGCCGTTAAAAAGTTAAGCCAAGTGGTAGTTGATACACTGGCTGCCAACAATATCGAAAAAGAGCAGCTCGATTGGTTAGTGCCACATCAAGCGAATAAACGGATTATTACGGCGACAGCAAAAAAATTGGGTATGTCCATGGATCAAGTTATTTTAACGCTTGAAAATCAGGGTAATACTTCTGCTGCCTCTGTCCCGCTCGCTTTAGATGAGGGAGTCCGTACCGGGAAAATAAAAGCCGGCCAGTTAATATTATTAGAAGCATTTGGTGGCGGATTTACCTGGGGCTCAGCGCTAGTGCGCATGTGAATCAAGAACAATTAATCAATATCTGGAAATATAAAATATGACAAACTTTACATTTGCTTTCCCCGGTCAAGGTTCTCAACATGTTGGTATGTTGGCTGAGCTTGCACAATCCTATCCTGTTGTGCTTGAAACGTTTAAACAAGCAAGTGATGTACTAGGGTACGATCTTTGGGAGCTTGTCCAACAGGGCCCAGCGGAAACCTTAAACCAAACAGATAAAACACAACCCGCTTTATTAACGGCTTCCGTTGCACTGTGGCGCATTTGGGCGGAGCAGCAGGGTCCAAAACCCTCCGTTATCGCTGGCCATAGTTTGGGTGAATACTCCGCATTAGTCTGTGCCGGCGTGATTGAATTTAAAGATGCCGTTACATTGGTTGAATTACGCGGACAGTTAATGCAACAAGCTGTGCCCGCTGGCACGGGGGCAATGTCTGCCATTATCGGTTTAAATAATGATAAAATTGCCGAATGTTGTCTGCAAGCGCAACAGGGACAAGTTGTTTCGCCGGTTAACTTTAATTCACCGGGCCAAGTGGTCATTGCGGGTAATAAAGAAGCGGTTGAGCGTGCTGGAATTTTATTAAAAGAAGCCGGCGCAAAACGTGTTATGCCTTTGCCCGTGAGCGTGCCATCGCATTGTGCCTTGATGAAACCCGCGGCAGAAAAATTAGCCGTTGCATTACAATCCATCCATTTTAATCCCCCTGAAATTGCAGTGATTAATAATGTCGACGTGATTGCTGAAAGCGACGTTGAAAAAATTAAAGATGCGCTTGTCCGTCAGTTGTTTTGTCCGGTGCGTTGGAGCGACATTGTTGAAAAAATGGCAGGCGATGGAATAACAATACAAGTTGAAGCTGGCCCTGGTAAAGTATTAAGTGGTTTAGTTCGTCGTATTAATAAGAGTCTGACGGCGCAGGTTATTAATGACAGTGCGACGCTTGAAAATGCATTAGCAGCAGTTAAAGGAGAGTAAAGATGAGCATGGAAGATAAAGTTGTATTAGTGACGGGTGCCAGTCGTGGTATCGGCCGCGCAATTGCAGAGCACTTTGCTGCATTAGGTGCGACTGTTTTAGGCACCGCAACCAGTGAAAATGGCGCCAATGCGATCAGTGATTATCTTGGGGAAGCAGGGAAAGGTTTTGTTTTAAATGTGACAGATAATGACTCAATCGCTGCACTGTTTGATAATATTAAAGCACAATATGGCGCGGTGGATGTACTGGTCAATAATGCCGGGATTACGCGTGATAATTTATTAATGCGCATGAAAGACGATGAGTGGAATGACATCATTGGTACTAACTTGACGCCTATTTTCAAAATGAGTAAAGCGGCTATCAGGGCGATGATGAAAAAACGCCAGGGCCGTATTATTAATGTCGGTTCAGTGGTTGGCAGTATGGGCAATGCGGGACAAACTAATTATGCTGCGGCTAAAGCGGGTGTGATTGGTTTTACTAAATCTTTAGCGCGTGAAGTGGCCAGTCGTGGTATTACGGTTAATACAGTCTCACCGGGTTTTATTGAAACTGATATGACTAAAGCATTAACCGACGAGCAACGCGCTGCGACTTTATCTGCAGTGCCTGCCGGTCGTCTCGGAGACCCCAAAGAAATTGCCGCAACTGTTGCTTTTTTAGCCTCGGATGGCGCTGCTTATATAAACGGTGAAACCATCCACGTAAACGGTGGCATGTATATGGTCTAATTCTGACTATATATTTAAATTTTATAGTTAAAAAATGAGAATTTAGACCAGTTTTTATTAATATCCTTAAAAATAATTTTTAACTAGTGGTACAATACTCGAAATTAAACGTAATAGCATATATGCTTGTTATTACCATTAGCGCAACTGCGTAATACACAAAGGAAAATAAACATGAGCAATATCGAAGAACGCGTAAGAAACATCATCGTTGAGCAACTTGGTGTTCAACTAGACGAAGTTAAAAACGAAGCTTCTTTTGTTGACGATCTAGGTGCTGATTCTCTAGATACTGTTGAACTTGTAATGGCTCTTGAAGAAGAGTTTGATACAGAAATCCCTGATGAAGAAGCTGAGAAAATTACGACTGTTCAATCAGCTATCGATTACGTTGTAAATAACGGTTAATCATTGTTTTTAAATGATAAAGTATTTCTAAAGGCGGTCTTTTGACCGCCTTTTGTGTATCCATCATAGAGTGCTCAAGCGGATAATTATACTAACTAAATCAACACTTAAATTTTATCTTTGGATGAGTATTTATTTAGTCTAATTTATGCATATTAGGAGAAGTTATAATGTCAAAAAGAAGAGTCGTTATCACAGGCTTAGGGATGATCTCTCCCGTGGGCAACACAGTTGAACAGTCGTGGGAAGCGGTTAAGTCAGGGACAAGTGGTATCTCAAATATTGATTATTTTGATACAACGCTATTCTCTACAAAATTTGCAGGTTTGATTAAAGATTTTAATGTCGAAGAATATATGCCGCGTAAAGAAGCGCGTAAAATGGATCTCTTTATTCAGTACGGTGTTGCCGCTGCGGAACAAGCCTTTCAAGACTCCGGGATAGTGGTAACGGCAGAAAATGAAGATCGCATTGGCGTTGCTATCGGCTCCGGCATTGGCGGTTTAGGGTTAATTGAGCAAAACAAAGATAGTTTTGCTAAAAGTGGTCCGCGTAAGATAAGTCCATTTTTTGTCCCTTCAACCATCATTAATATGATCTCTGGACATGTGTCAATCAACAAAGGCCTGAAAGGTCCAAATATTGCGGTCACCACGGCATGTACAACCGGGACGCACAGTATCGGTCTGGGTGCGCGTATGATTCAATATGGCGATGCAGACATGATGTTTGTTGGCGGGGCGGAAAAAGCGTCAACAGAATTAGGCATGGGCGGTTTTGGTGCCGCCCGCGCTTTATCGACCCGTAATGATTCGCCGCAAACAGCAAGTCGTCCCTGGGATAAAGACCGTGATGGTTTTGTATTGGGTGATGGTGCAGGCGTATTAGTGTTAGAAGAATATGAACACGCCAAAGCGCGTGGTGCAAAAATTTATGCTGAATTCGTTGGTTTTGGTATGAGCGGTGATGCCTACCACATGACTTCACCTCCCGCTGATGGCGCAGGCGCTGCCTCGGCAATGAGAAATGCGATAAAAGATGCTAAAATTAACGCCACTGATATTCAATATATTAATGCTCATGGTACCTCTACGCCTACGGGTGATATCGCTGAAACGCAAGCAGTAAAATCGGTTTGGGGCGATGCAGTTAACGATGTAATGATGAGTTCGACCAAATCGATGACCGGGCATCTGTTAGGCGCCGCGGGTGCGATTGAGGCTATTTTTAGTGTACTGGCTTTAAAAGATCAGCTTGCGCCACCCACAATCAACTTGGAAAACCCCAGTGAAGGTTGTGATTTAGATTATGTCACCGACGGTAAAGCCCGTCCTGCTGATATTGAGTATGTTTTGTCAAACTCATTTGGTTTTGGCGGGACAAACGGTTCGTTGATTTTTAAACGTATCTAGTCCTCTCAAATCAAGTTAAAATAAAAACCCGATTCTATAATCGGGTTTTTTATAGCTAACAGAACTGAATTTATGTTAATAAACGGCACTGAATCTACAACCATTGCGGCAAATGACCGAGGTTTAGCCTACGGGGATGGTCTGTTCTCAACCATCAAAGTTGAACAGGGCATTGTGCAGCTCTGGGATTATCACCTGCAAAGGTTAC